>JALZUY010000041.1 GCA_023301395.1 Nonlabens sp. | reverse complement strand
CACGTGTTAGTTGTTTGTTTTTCCAGAGTCATCCTGAATAAATTCAAATGCTAGTGCTGTGATTTTTTTTGTAGTTAGCTTTTCAAAGTATGATTTATTACGTGTTTTTATTTGTAGTGCTGATATCAACACACTTTGTGGTTTAATAAGTTCAATTTCTTCTAGTGATGGTGGCGCTACTTTTAAAATAGTAGGGCAAGAGAATACTTTATTGCGCTCTGCAGTAAGTTCTGCGCCAGCTTCATTGTATTGAGAGTCTGTAAAGTTAGATCCGTTTCCTGCACCTTTTTCCATAAGTATGCGATGACCATGCGCAGTTAATGCAGCGACAGCATCAGGCGTGAGAACAATACGTTTTTCTTGATGTTGAGTTTCCTTAGGAATTCCTATCAGAAGTTCTTGTTTAGAACGCTTAATTTCTAAGCGTTCTTCTTGTGGAAGAAGTTGATCTTTAGTGAAAGGAGATAAAGGTTGACTCATTAGAACTATTTATGTTCTAAAATTAGTCAATTTAACTGAAGAAACGGTCACTAGGTTTTTTAATATCTTCTTCTATTTCAGAAATATCAATTCCATGAATTCTGTCAAATACTTTTATACGGGCAATATAGCTCGCAGACAATGAAGCAATGACAACAGGAATGATAAAGTAAATTTCATTGTGATCGATGAGCCCCAAACTAGGTATAAATGCAGTTACTAATTGAAAGAAATACATAGAAAAAGGGATGATAATCACGTGATACCACCAATGTTTACATGTAAGGAACCAAACAAAGAATAGAATAGCTGGAGGAAATTTTATCATGATTAACCATGAAGTAATATATGGATCGCCTCCAAAACTTTCATTAATATTACCAAAATACTTTAAATCCCATAAACTTTCGGGAATTGCTTCATAGCTATAAAATAAGTATGGCACAATTGCCAGAATTACAGCAATCACTGTTCCGTATATTAATGTACTAGAATTATCTTTTAACATAAATTACTTCTATAATTTCAAGCAAAAAAAAACCTTCGCTTTCACGAAGGTTTTAAAGATACTAAAAGATATAGATTAACCTAGTAAACCATTCTTTTTTGCTACTGCTAATTTTTTAGCTAAGCATTTCTTTTCAACTTTCTTCGTAGTTGGCGCTTGTGGCGCAAATTGTACTGCTGCTCCAGCGATCGATACGCTGAAAATAGCTAGCAATGCTAGCGCTTTGAGGGACTTGTTGTTCATAATAAATTTGGTTTAAGTAAATAAGTGATACTAATGTAGAGAGTTTAATTGTATAAATCAACAAAAAAAATAGGATAATTGTTAAGCAATTCGATAATCGGTCGAAATGCAGGGCATGTTAATTGAAATAAAGACTTTTATTAACCCTTGTTAATGTATAGATGAAATAACGCTAATTTACCGTGAGAATTCTAGAAAAGGGATCTATTATTTCAATACTAATATGGGTATATTCCTCTATAAATGGTAAAGCTAATTCTGGCCATTCTATTAATATGATGGCACCTTTGTCAAGATAATCTTCAAATCCAATATCAAATAGTTCCTCTTCACGTTCTAGGCGGTACAAGTCAAAATGATATATTGGCTTATCATTACTCAAGTATTCATTAACTATAGAAAATGTAGGTGAAGAAATCTCTTCAGTCACACCTAGTTGACGACACATAGATGTTATAAGTGTTGTTTTTCCTGCTCCCATGGGCGCATTAAAAATAAACACATCTTTTTCAGATTGAGCTATAATTTGTCTAGCTACTTGATCGACATCATCAATATGATAGGTAATGGTCATCTATCTAGGATTAAACACCGCAAACGGAATTAACATTTCTTCAAGTGAAACACCACCATGCTGGTATGTATTTCTATAGTAACCCACGTAGTGATTGTAGTTATTAGGATAAGCAAAAAATAAATCACCCTTTGCAAATATGAAGCTACTACTCATGTTGATCTTAGGTAATTTAATTGTGCTTGGGTCTTTTGCTGCTAGTACATCCTTATCTTCATAAGATAAACTACGTCCTGTTTTATATCTCAAATTAAGACTTGTATCTCTATCTCCTATCACTTTACTCGGGTTAGTTACATTAATGGTCCCATGATCGGTAGTTAAAATTAATTTCATTCCTAAATCTTGAGCACGTTGTATCATCTCTAACAATGGTGAGTTTTTGAACCAGCTTAGTGTCAGTGATCTATAGGACTTATCATTACTGGCAAGATCTTTAATAACTTTCATCTCTGTTTTAGAATGAGATAACATATCAACAAAATTGTACACGACTACTGTTAAATCGTTATCCTTTTGTGATTTGAAGTTATCAGCTAATTTTCTACCTTGTTGTTCGCTAGTGATTTTATGATATTGATGAGTGAGCCCTAGACCTAGTCTTTTTAATTGCGCAGTTAAAAAAGCATTTTCATGCATGTTTTTCCCACCTTCTTCAGTGTCATTCAACCATAAATCAGGATGTTTTTTTGCCATATCGTCTGGCATTAATCCAGAGAATAAAGCATTACGTGCATATTGCGTTGCAGTAGGCAAGATGGCACAATAAGTCTCCTCAGTTTCTTTTTTATAATGACCGTTTATAATGTTTTCAAACACTTTAAATTGATCATATCGTAAATTATCAACGACTACTAAAAGAACAGGTTTGTCTCTCTTAAGGTGTGGAGCAATTCTTTTCTTGAATAAACTGTGCGACATTACTGGTGCTTCATCTTCATCTTCAAACCACTCAGGATAGTTGCGATCTATAAATTTACAAAATTGATTATTTGCTTCGTTCTTTTGTGTGGTTAGAATTTCTAACATACCACTGTCGTCGATGTTTTCAAGTTCAAGTTCCCAATAAATCAATTTTTGGTATAATAGTACCCATTCCTCATAAGAATTAATCATAGAGAGATCCATAGTAATCTTTCTAAATTCCCTTTGATAATCTGAGGTTGTTTTATTTGAAATTAATCTTGAATGATCTAGATTTTTTTTAAGAGATAATAATATTTGATGAGGATTCACTGGTTTGATAAGGTAATCTGCGATTTTTGAACCTATCGCTTCTTCCATAATATATTCCTCTTCACTTTTAGTAATCATAATCACAGGTAATTGTGATTGTTTTTCTTTGATTTCGTGAAGCGTTTCAAGACCAGTAAGTCCAGGCATATTTTCATCTAGTAAAACGATATCATAATTCACTTCTTCAATGGCTTCCAGAGCCTCGGTACCGCTTATTCTTGTATCGATACTATACCCTTTATTTTCTAAAAATATTATGTGAGGTTTTAATAAATCTACTTCATCATCTACCCAAAGGATTTTTATGTTGGTCATATCTGTATCTTTGTAGTTAAATTAGTTTTTCTTTTGAATCAACAAAATAAACTTAAAATATTAAACGATCCTATATATGGTTTTATTACCATACCTAACGAGGATCTTTTTTCCATTATTGAACATCCTTTTTTTCAAAGGTTGCGTCGCATTACTCAAATGGGTTTGAGTTACCTTGTTTATCCAGGTGCTCATCACACTCGCTTTCATCACGCACTAGGTTGTTTACACTTAATGCAAAAAGCAGTACAAGTTCTTCGTTCTAAGAACGTTGAAATATCAATAGATGAAGAAGATGCGCTTTATAAAGCTATACTTTTACATGATATAGGACATGGTCCTTTTTCTCATGCTATGGAGCACAGCATTATAAATGATGTAAGCCACGAAGATATTTCTATCCTTTTTATGGAGTCTCTAAATAAAGAGTTTAACGGTAGTTTAACGCTTGCCATTAAAATCTTCAAAGGAGAATATCACAGACCTTTTATGATGCAATTGATCTCTAGTCAATTGGATATGGATCGTCTGGATTACTTAAAAAGAGATAGTTTCTACACTGGTGTTGCCGAAGGGAATATCAACAGCCAGCGACTTATAGCGATGCTAAACGTTAAAAACGATGAACTCGTTGTGGAACAAAAAGGAATATACTCTGTAGAGCATTTCTTGAGTAGCCGCCGTTTAATGTACTGGCAAGTGTACTTACATAAAACAGGAATAGGAGCAGAGCATTTATTACAGTCTGTATTTGTGCGTATTAAAGAATTGCTTATTGCTGATGTTAAAGTGGAACTTCCTAAAGATCTCGCTTTCTTTTTAACAAACCATATCACTATTAAAGACTTTAATAAAGAAACCTTGACGCGTTTTGCTAGATTAGATGATACTGATTTAATCACGACTCTTAAATTAGGTGCTCAGCACGATGATTTTGTATTGAAAGAAATGTGTCAAATGATTTTGAACAGGCAATTGCTTAAAATTAAATTTCTAAAAGAGCCTATAAGTGATAAAAAACTTCAAAAAAAGAAGAATAAATTAAAGTCCGTATACGACTTATCTGATCATGAGGCGCAATATTTTGTGTTCTCTGGAGCTGTTCATAATCTAGCTTACGCGAAAGCGAAGCCCATAAAAATTTTATTCAAAAACGGCAAATTAGTAGAGCTCATAAAGGCTGGCGAGGAAGCAAGTTTTAAAGCACTTACTAAACAAGTGACTAAATATTACTATTGCTATCCAAAGATTCAGGATTAACTAAAATTAGTATTTTTGCGACAATGAAATTTACCATCCAACAAATTGCAGATATCTTAGAAGGAACCATTGAAGGTGATTCTCAGATTGAAGTTTCTAAATTGTCTAAAATAGAAGAAGGTGAGACAGGAAGCATTAGTTTCTTATCTAATGTGAAATACACACCTTATGTCTATACCACAAATGCAAGTGCTGTTATTGTAAATACAGATTTCGTTCCAGATCAAGAAGTTTTAACTACTTTAATAAAGGTAGAGGACTCTTATAGTGCTTTTACTAAATTACTTGAGTATTATCAAATGGTAAAACTCAATAAAAATGGAATAGAACAACCTAGCTATATTCATGAATCAGCAACTATAGGAGATGGATTTTATTTAGCCGCATTTGGTTATATTTCTGCAAACGTTAAGTTAGGTGATAATGTAAAGATTTTTTCACAAGTTCATATTGCTGAAAATGTTACGATAGGAAATAATTGTGTAATTCATGCAGGTGCAAAAATCATGTCAGATTCAATAATAGGAAATGATGTAACCATTCATGCAGGCGCAGTTATAGGATCAGACGGTTTTGGTTTCTCTCCTAATCCAGATGGTACCTATAGTAAGATTCCACAAACAGGAGTTGTGATTATAGAAGATAATGTAGATATAGGAGCTCTTACCACGATAGATCGTGCAACGCTAGGAGCAACTATTATAAAGAATGGAGCAAAACTTGATAATCAAATACAAATAGGTCATAATGCCGAAGTAGGAGAAAATACAGTGATAGCAGCACAAACAGGTGTTGCGGGATCTGCAAAAATAGGAAAGAACTGCCGTATAGGTGGACAAGTAGGAATAGCAGGACACATTACTATAGGAGATAATGTAGGTGTACAAGCTCAAAGTGGTGTAGGTAGAAATGTTAAAGATGGGGAAACATTACAAGGATCTCCAGCCTTTAACTATGCAGATTGGAGCCGTTCTTACGTATATTTCAAAAATTTAAAAAAGCTGAACGGCAGAGTTGCTGATTTAGAAAAAAAGAATTCATAGATGACTACTACAGATTTTAAACAAACCACAATTTCGCAAGAGGTTTCATTATCAGGTGTAGGATTGCATACTGGTAAAAATGTAACCTTAGTTTTTAAGCCAGCTGCGGCAAACCATGGATATAAATTCCAGCGTGTTGACCTTGAAGGCCAGCCAGTTATTGAGGCAGATGCTAAGTATGTTACAGAT
>JALZUY010000040.1 GCA_023301395.1 Nonlabens sp. | reverse complement strand
CCTTATTATCTGCAGCCTTAACATTTGTGATGCGCCAGTTGATTATAGTTGTTTCTAGACATCTCGAATATGATTTAAAGAATATCATTTATAATCAATACCAGCAGTTGTCTTTAGGTTTTTATAAGCAAAACCGCACAGGAGATTTGATGAATCGTATAAGTGAAGATGTTTCTAAAGTACGCATGTACATGGGACCAGCTTTAATGTATAGTGTGAATATGATCACCCTATTTGCGGTAGTTATTCCTGCAATGATTTACACCGCTCCTACTCTAGCGGTTTATACAATTATTCCTTTACCTTTTTTATCAATAGCAATATACTTGGTTAGTCGCGAGATTCAAAAACGCTCTAAACTGGTTCAAGAACAGCTATCAAGTTTGAATACTATTGCTCAAGAATCGTTTAGTGGAATTTCAGTTATAAAAGCTTACAACCTGTCGGAACAAATGAACGATCAGTTCTCAGTGGTTGCAAATGATAGTAAGGACAAGAACATTGATCTTGCAAGAGTACAAGCCTTATTCTTCCCATTAATGGTGTTACTTATAGGGCTGAGTAATATTCTAGTCCTTTATATAGGTGGACAACAAGCTGCTCAAGGTATTATAGATGTAGGGACCATTCCAGAGTTTCTCATTTATGTAAATATGCTTACATGGCCGGTTGCCGTTGTAGGTTGGGTAACAAACATGGTGCAACAAGCTGCTGTTTCTCAAAAACGTATTAATGAGTTTCTTGATATCGATCCTGCGATACAAAATCTAGTAACTGAGTCTACTCCAGTAAAAGGTGCTATTAACTTTGATAAGGTGAACTTTGTTTATGAAGACACAAACATTCATGCCTTAAAAGATGTAAGTTTTAATATTGAAGCGGGAAAAACACTTGCCATTCTAGGTAAAACAGGTAGTGGTAAATCTACCATACTAGAATTAATAGGTAGATTGTATGATGTTGAAAATGGAGTAATAAACATAGATAGTACCGCCATAAGATCATTGAATCTAGATAGCTTGAGACAATCGATAGGTTATGTACCACAAGATGCGTTTCTATTCTCTGATACTATTGGAAACAATATTGCATTTGGTAAAAAAGACGCTAGTAAAGAAGAAATTATTGAAGCCGCAAAAAATGCTGTAGTACATAAAAACATCGTTGACTTTACTAAAGATTATGATACCATACTCGGTGAACGTGGAATCACTCTTAGCGGTGGGCAAAAACAACGTGTTTCTATTGCACGAGCTATTATTAAAGAACCACAAATTTTATTATTTGACGATTGCCTGAGCGCAGTGGACACAGAGACTGAGGAGAAAATCTTGAATAATCTTAAAAAAATCACTCACAGCACTACTACCGTTATTGTAAGTCACCGTGTGAGTAGCGCAAAAAATGCAGACCACATAATCGTTCTTGATGAAGGTCGAGTTGTGGAACGTGGTAATCATGAATCATTAATGAATGGCACTGGTTATTATGCAGAATTATATGCCAATCAAATGCTGGAACAAAAACCAGTCTAATCTCACTCTTTAAGCAGCTATTATCAATCACATCGAGAAAACACCTGTGTAAGCATCATAAAATCAATTACTTAATACAATAATTGAAGAAACACTTTAGTATTTAACATTTTTTTATATTTTTGAGTCATACATAACCTTGAATTAAGATAATGAGCGATAGAGATTACAAAGATCAAGAAGATATTTTTTCAAAAGTAGTACGTGCAGGAAGGCGCACTTATTTCTTTGATGTAAGATCCACAAAAGCAGACGATTACTACCTTACAATTACTGAAAGTAAAAAGTTTACTAATGATGATGGAAGTTTTCACTTCAAGAAACACAAAATCTATCTTTATAAAGAAGACTTTGCAGAGTTTGAAAGCACGCTTGCTGAGATGACTCAATTCATCATTAAAGAAAAAGGTGATGAAGTAATCTCAGAGAGACATCAAAAAGATTACACACCTGTTGAACACGCTGCTCCAGTTACTGAATCTGAGCCTGTCACAGAAGAATCCACACAGAGTTTCACAGATGTAAGTTTTGACGACATCTAGAAAACCGACATAAATATTTCTTAAAGCCTTTCTAACTGAAAGGCTTTTTTTATTTTTAGACTTTAACACCACACTATGTATAGAGCATTATTGATGATTCTAGTTTTCGCTTTCGCGAAAGCGGTAACAGCACAATCACTTGTAGACCCAACCTTAAATTATTACTTACCAGACAACGTTACCTATAACAGTGAGATCTCCACACCGCAAGAAATACTGGGATATGTCCCTGGAAAATGGCATGTGACTCACGATAAGCTTACAGAATATATGCGAGTACTTGCAAACCAGTCTGATCGCATTACATTAGAAAATCGTGGAACAACCTATGAAGGCAGACCGCTTTTATTACTCACCATTACTTCTTCTGAGAATCATAACAATCTTGAAAAGATTAAGGCAGACCATGTAGATCTATCAGATGGCAGTAATGCATCAACGGCAGATATGCCTATAGTCGTTTATCAAGGTTTTTCTATCCATGGTAATGAAGCTAGTGGAGCAAACGCAGCACTACTTCTCGCCTATCACTTAGCCGCTGGGCAAGGAACTGAAATGGATGATTTATTAAAAAACACCATAATTCTTCTAGACCCAAGTCTTAATCCCGATGGATTACAACGTTTTGCTGATTGGGTAAATCAACATAAAAGTAAAAACGTAAATCCCGATTCTTATGATCGTGAGTACAAAGAAACATGGCCTGGTGGACGTACCAATCATTATTGGTTTGATATGAATCGAGACTGGTTACCCGTTCAATTACCAGAATCTCAAGCACGTATAGAAACATTCCATAGCTGGATGCCTAACATATTAACCGACCATCACGAGATGGGAACAAATGCGACTTTCTTTTTCCAACCTGGAATTCCATCACGCACACATCCATTAACTCCAGCGATGAACCAGCAACTCACTCGTAAAATAGGAGATTTTCACGCGGCAGAACTAAACAAAATAGGATCCCTTTATTATACTGAGGAAAGTTATGATGACTTCTATTATGGAAAAGGATCTACTTTTCCTGATGTGAATGGTTCTATAGGAATCCTTTTTGAGCAAGCAAGCTCTCGTGGTCATGCACAAAATTCTGAAAATGGAGTATTGACATTTCCATTCACCATACGCAACCAGTTTACGGCAGGAATAAGCACGTTGAAAGCAGCAGTGAGTATGCGACAAGAAATCCTAGATTATCACAAAAAGTTTTATACCGATGCTCGTAAAGAAGTAGGCACTGGAGCTATCATCTTTGGAGATCATACTGATGCTGGAAGAACTGATGCGCTAGCAGATATTTTAATGAGACACAAAATAGAAGTACGCTCATTAAAAAACGACGTAACTAAAAACGGTAAAACCTATAAAAAAGATTATGCTTACATAGTTCCAAAGAACCAGAAGAATTCTCGATTAATTCAAGCGATGTTTGAGAAGCGTACTTCTTTTCAAGATAGTTTGTTTTATGACATTAGTGCGTGGACTTTTCCACTAGCATTTGATATGGATTATGATGAGAATGCGAGTTTGAGTGATGGCACAAATGGAATAGAAGTCAAATACGGTATTGGCGATATAACCACTTCTGACTATTCATATCTAATGCGATGGAATGAATATAAAACACCTACGATTTTAAACATTCTTTTATCTGAAGGAATCAGAGCTAAAGTAGCAATGGAAAAATTCAGTATCGAAGGAAAAGATTATGAATATGGAACCATTTTAATTCCTGTTCAAAATCAAAAATGGGATGCAGGAGAGTTTGCTGATCGTCTAGGTGATATTTCAATCCATGAAGGTATTAATTTTGAAGGTGTGCAATCTGGTCTAACCACAGGAATCGATTTAGGTTCGCGTCAATTCAGAGCGTTGAAACAACCTAAAATCGCTTTACTTACTGGTGATGGAATCAATCCTTATGACGCTGGTGAGATCTGGCATTTACTAGATCAACGATATGATATTATGGTGACTAAAATTGATATCAACGACATCAACCGTAAAGATTTATCGCGTTACAATACGATCATTGTTCCTAGTACTAATGGCAGTCCAGAAAATGAAGTGATTGATCAACTCAAAGAATGGACACGTGCTGGTGGTACTTTAATAGGCTATCGCAGTGCATTAAGATGGATGAGCAAAGCAAAATTATTACCGCTTATTTTTAAATCAATAAAAAATCCAGCAAATAACATCAGGTTTGAGGAACGTTCTGATTTCTATGGAGCGCAAAATATAGGTGGAGCTATTTTTGAAACCAAATTAGATCTATCACATCCTATCGCTTTTGGTTTTAAAGATGATCAATTGCCTATGTTTAGAAACACGACAATTTTTGTAGAACCTAGTAAAGACTCGTTCCGTAACCCGATTCGTTATACGGACAATCCATTAATGAGCGGTTATATCTCTGACAAGAATTTAGAGGCGTTGAAAAATACCGTACCATTCCAACATAAAAATTATGGCCGTGGAGATGTCATAGGTTTTACAGATAATACACAGTTTAGAGCATTCTGGTATGGAACTAATAAACTGTTGATGAACGCCATTTTCTTTGCTGAGGAAATGTAGGTTTTTTAGGTGAAAGGTTGTTGGGTTGTTGGGTAATTGAGTTTAATGAAAATAAATAATGTTAGATAATATAATACATGTAGTTCTTGCATTGATTAATCTTATTTGCTTGGGTTACCTCATTCATGTGATAGGTGGATTAATCAGATACGGGAAAATATTTTTCAGCATCGCAATAAGACGCTGAGTATTATTATTCTTGTTTCAACTTTATTGCAGATTTCTAAAAAAGATGAACCGCTACCATCTCAATCTTTGAATTTACCATCTCTAAGTTCAAACAATTTGAATATTTCGATAGAAGACCGCTGGTTAAGTGATTTAAATCTGTCCATTTACAAACCAAAACAAGATGGTTTCCATAAAGCCATTCTATCTCATACTGGACTTGTTTTAGGAATAGATTATTTTGGAATTATATACGCACCACACTCCGAAATAAGCCTGACAAGTATTGATGTCACCTATATAAAGTCTTATCGAATTTATGGCTATCCAGTTTATAGTGTTATGAAACCTAAGACTATAGAATTGGAATAAAGTTCATTGGTACTTAAACCACCATCCGTTTTTCAAACCCTTTTGATATTCGGTAAGCCGAAGTATCTGTTTTCCCTTCGCCTGAAGGGAAAGGCTGTTTGAGATACTTAAATTAAAAAAGCAGATTCCGCATCAAGTGCAGAAATTCATGGAAATAACAATCTTTATAAGTCAAGACTCAAAAACTCATTCTTATAAACGACCTGTTCTCGACCTGCCTATACCAGCAAGCAGGCTGCGATCGAACTGACATTGAAATTCTCACCGACTCACCGACTCACCGATTAAAAAAACTAAACTTTTCCTAAATCCAGACAACCATTTTAAAAAAACGACGTCTCTTATATGAAATGCCTTGTAATTACGTTACTAGGCTAACTACCCAATAAACCAAATCTTATGAAAAGTGCTCTTTCTTTCTTGATGTTGTTATGTTTCGCATTTGCGCAAGCACAATTATCAGGAACATTGTACGACTCCAGTAAAGAACCTATCGCGTTTGCATCCATCTATGTGGAAGGAACTTATGTAGGTACCACGACCAATAATAGCGGTCAGTACATACTTAAACTACCAGCAAACGGTGATTACAAAGTAGTATACCAGTCGCTAGGCTACAAATCACAAACAATCGATATCGCTTATAAAGGCACGCCATTACAACAGGACGTAACGCTCATTGAGGAATTAAACACACTAGAAGCGGTAGAAATCACAAACGGCGAGGATCCTGCATATCGCGTGATACGTGAGGCGATAAATAATAGAGAAGCTAATCGCAAAAAGTTTGCTAGCTATAAAGCAGATTTCTACTCACGTGGAATATGGCGCATGGAAGATGTTCCTGAGAAATTTATGGGTGCTGAGATAGGTGATCTGGACGGCTCACTGGATTCAATTTCTCGCAGCGGTATTGTTTACCTGTCTGAAACGGTTTCTGAAATTGCTTACCAGGCTCCAGATAATTTCAAGGAACGCATCGTAGCCAGTAAAATAAGTGGAGATGATAATGGATTCTCTGTGAATACTGCTGAGAGTGCTGATTTTAATTTCTACAACAATAACATCGACCTCAACAACCGCATCGTCTCTCCTATTGCTGACTATGCACTGGGATATTACAAGTACAAGCTCGTAGGAACATTCTATGACGACAATAATTTCTTGATCAATAAGATTGAGGTAACCTCAAAACGACCTAAGGACAACACCTTTAACGGCACGATTTACATTATAGAAGACCAGTGGACCATCTATGGACTGGAGCTTAAAACACTGGGCGAGAATATAAACGTTCCCATCATTGAAGAGTTGGTTTTCAATCAATCTTTTAGTTATGAAGAAAGCAGTGGCGACTGGATCAAGAGATCGCAGTCTATAGATTTTGCTTTTAGCTTTTTTGCATTTAAAGGTAAAGGGCGTTTTATAGCAAATTATACCAACTATGATTTCAAACCCAACTTTGATAAAAAGTTCTTTGGAGCTGAGGTCTTGAAATTTGAGGCAGACGCAAACGAGAAAGACAGTCTTTACTGGAATAAAAAACGCCCAATTCCGCTTACTGTAGAAGAAGCTACAGATTATGTAAAAAAGGACAGTATAGCCGCGGTACGCAATGATCCTAAATATAAAGACAGTGTAGATGCGGTACGTAATAAATTCAAACTTACAGATGTACTATTTGGTTACACACACAGAAACAGTAATAAAAATGAGCGATTTACCTATGAAGGACTTGCGGGCGCTGGCGCATTTAAAGGATTCAATACCGTTCAAGGATATATACTAGGAACAGGTTTTAACTATTTTAAAGGATATAATGACGACTACACGCGCACACTTTATGTAGGAACTGATATCAATTATGGAACTGCCGACGATCGTTTGAGATACAGTGCCACAGCCTCATTTAGATTCAACCGTTTTAATAATAGAAGGATCTCTGTCTATGGAGGAACCGCTGCGAGACAAATCAATAATAGTGAACCCATTAGTGCGCTGGAGAATACGATTTCCAGTCTCGCCTTTGAACGCAATTTTGCTAAGTTCTATGAAGTCGATTATGCAGGAGCAAGTTTCTATCAAGAAATCTCAAACGGTATAGGACTAAGCGCCAGTGCAGGATATGAAAAAAGACAACCGCTCAATAATAATACAGACCAAGTATGGTTCAAACAAAGCGATGTGGATTACACAAGTAACAATCCACTAATACTGGATAACAATCGTCTTGCCGTAGTAGATGAACACGAGATTGTAAAAGTAAATCTAGGACTTACCATAAGACCTGGGCAAAAATTTATGAGCTATCCAGACCAAAAATTCAATATAGGAAACGGCGGCAAGTACCCAACCATACAATTGAACTATGAAGGTGGACTGGGCGCTAGTAATAGCGATTATAACTTCCACGAGTTTAGCGCAAACCTGTATCAAGGATTTGACATGGGCAACGTAGGTCGCACCAGTTACTGGGTAAACGCAGGAACCGTTCTTGAAGGTGAGAATAGATCCTTTATAGACGCAAAACACTTTAACGGTAATAGACTGCGCTATAAATTACAAGCCTTGAATCCATACGGTTTTGGCTTACTCAACTACTATGATTATAGCACAAACGGTGATTATGCACAAGCACACATACAGCACGATTTTAAAGGCTTTTTACTCGGTAAAGTCCCAGGATTGAACAAGATGAACTATGACTTGATCTTGAGCGGTAAAGCGCTCTTTACAGACCGCAAGCCCTACTTTGAGGCGAGCGCAGGAATAGACAATATCGGTTTTGGTAAATTCCGTCCGTTCCGTGTGGATTATGTACACAGTTTCACGAGCGGTCGCAATTATGGCGCCTTTGTGGTAGGAATCAATTTTGGGTTGTAGCACTATACCTGTTCCGCTTGCGCGAAAAACCAATTCCTAAGAGCTCGCGGTTTTGAAATGTATTGAAATAAAATCACTGCTATTGCAGTATTTTTTTATGTTGTAAAATAAAAGATATTAAACGTTTAATATTCAAAAGTGCTCATATACAACCAAAAGCGCAATAGGTCACGATTGCGTAAAAAGTTCTCATATACACCTCATTTGTAGGACAAAACAATATAAATTCACTAAATTGCTCATATACACTAGTTCTAAAAAATCCATTAGGATCTATTAGAATTTGTTTGTTTTGTAGAAAAGATAGGATATATTTATATAC
>JALZUY010000039.1 GCA_023301395.1 Nonlabens sp. | reverse complement strand
CCATGTGTCCTAGTTTCAACATGTAAATCACACCTACCGTTGCTGGTTGGTCAAATCTGTCTCCAGTTCCACCATCATATAAATAAGTATGACCGAATCTAGGGATTCCTGCCTCGTCTGTATAAGCATTAATTTGATCTAGAGTTGCTCCATCAAAAATAGGCGTAGCAAAAGTTTTACCTAACTTCTGTCCAGCCCATCCTAAAACGGTTTCATAAATCTGACCAATGTTCATACGAGAAGGTACTCCTAGTGGATTCAATACAATATCTACTGGTGTTCCATCCTCAAGGAACGGCATATCTTCCTGACGTACAATACGTGCAACAATACCTTTGTTACCGTGACGTCCCGCCATCTTATCTCCTACTTTAAGTTTACGCTTTTTAGCGATGTAAACTTTGGCTAGTTTGATAATACCTGCAGGAAGCTCATCTCCTACAGAGATAGTAAACTTCTCACGACGTAATGATCCTTGAAGATCATTTTCTTTAATCTTATAATTATGAAGCAAATCTGCGATCATCTCGTTAGTCTCTTTACTTGTTGTCCAAGTTCCAGATACTAAGTGCGTATAATCATCTACAGAATGTAACATCTTAAGAGTATACTTCTTTCCTTTAGGAAGAACTTCTTCTCCTAAATCGTTGAATACACCTTGTGAAGTTTTTCCACTTACAATTTCAAATAATTTTTCAATAAGACGCTCTTGAAGATTATCAAACTTAGACTGATAAAGTTGTTCAAGTTTTGCAATATCTTCTTTATCCTGAGCTCTCTTTCTCTTATCCTTTACAGCTCTAGAGAACAATTTCTTATCGATAACAACACCTCTCAATGATGGAGAAGCTTTAAGTGATGCATCTTTCACATCACCTGCTTTATCACCAAAAATAGCACGAAGTAATTTTTCCTCAGGAGTTGGGTCTGATTCTCCTTTAGGAGTAATCTTACCTATTAATATATCTCCAGGTTTAACTTCAGCACCAATACGAATCATACCTTGCTCATCAAGATCAGCTGTTGCTTCTTCAGAAACGTTAGGTATGTCTGGTGTTAATTCTTCATTACCAAGCTTAGTATCTCTTACATCAAGTGAGTACTCATCAACGTGAATCGATGTGAAGATATCTTCACGTACTACTTTTTCAGAAATTACGATTGCATCCTCAAAGTTGTAACCTTTCCATGGCATAAAGGCCACTTTCATGTTACGTCCTAGAGCAAGTTCACCTGCCTCAGTTGCATAACCTTGACATAATACTTGACCTTTATTTACTCTGTCACCTTTCTTAACGATAGGCTTCAATGTAATACTTGTACCTTGATTCGTTTTACGGAACTTAATGAGATTATAAGAAGTCTCTTCAGGTTCAAAACTGATCATCTTCTCACGATCTGTACGGTCATATCTTATACTGATATGTTGTGCATCTACATAAGTAACTTCTCCTTCTCCTTCAGCATTTATCAATACACGAGAATCAGTAGCAACTTGTCTCTCAAGACCAGTACCAACGATAGGCGCATCTACTCTTAATAGAGGTACCGCCTGACGCATCATGTTTGAGCCCATCAGTGCACGGTTTGCATCATCATGTTCTAGGAAAGGAATAAGAGATGCAGATATAGAAGCAATCTGATTAGGTGCAACATCAGCATAAACCACATCGCTTGGGTCTACAACTGGGAAATCACCTTCCATACGTGCAATTACCTTTTCTTGGTCTATTTTACCTTTCTTGTCAAGAGGTAAGTTAGCCTGAGCAATATGCATTCCTTCTTCTTCTTCAGCACTTAAATAAACTGGTTCTTCTTCAAGATTAACCACTCCATTTTTAACTGATCTATAAGGTGTCTCAATGAATCCCATACTATTCACCTTAGCAAATACTGCAAGAGATGAAATTAGTCCAATGTTTGGACCTTCAGGAGTTTCAATAGGACATAATCTTCCATAGTGTGTGTAGTGTACATCACGAACTTCAAATCCTGCTCTTTCACGAGAAAGACCACCAGGTCCAAGTGCAGATAATCTACGTTTGTGAGTAATCTCTGCTAATGGATTTGTTTGATCCATGAATTGAGACAATTGATTTGTTCCAAAGAAAGAATTAATAACAGAAGACAATGTCTTTGCATTAATCAAGTCGATAGGAGTAAATACTTCATTATCTCTTACATTCATACGCTCACGAATAGTACGCGCCATACGAGCAAGACCTACACCAAATTGTTGGGAAAGTTGTTCACCAACAGTTCTAACACGACGGTTAGATAAGTGATCAATATCATCAATCTCTGCTTTTGAATTAATCAATTCAATTAGATATTTGATAATAGTAATGATATCTTCCTTAGTAAGCACCTGCTTATCCATGGCAATATCAAGACCTAACTTTTTATTCATTCTATAACGACCAACTTCACCTAAGTTATAACGTTGATCAGAGAAGAATAACTTATCTATAATACCGCGTGCTGTCTCTTCATCAGGCGGCTCAGCATTACGTAGTTGTCTGTATATATGTTCTACAGCTTCTTTTTCAGAATTTGTAGGATCCTTTTGTAATGTATTATGTATGATCGCATAATCTGCAGACATATTATCTTCTTTGTGAAGAAGGATTGTCTTTGCCTGAGATTCTATAATTTCATCTATATGATCTTTTTCAAGAACCGTATCACGGTCGAGAACAATTTCATTACGTTCAATAGATACTACTTCACCAGTATCTTCATCAACGAAATCTTCATGCCATGTTTTTAAAACACGAGCAGCAAGTTTACGTCCTAAATATTTTTTAAGACCAGTTTTACTTGCTTTAACTTCTTCGGCAAGATCAAAGATTCCTAAGATATCTTTATCTCTTTCAAAACCTATCGCTCTGAAAAGAGTTGTAACAGGTAATTTTTTCTTACGATCGATATAAGCGTACATTACACTATTAATATCTGTCGCAAATTCAATCCATGACCCTTTGAAAGGAATTACACGAGCTGAATAAAGTTTGGTTCCATTTGCATGGAAAGATTGACCAAAGAAAACTCCTGGAGAACGGTGTAATTGAGAAACTACAACACGCTCAGCACCATTGATTACAAAAGTTCCAGAAGGTGTCATATAAGGAATAGTTCCTAAATAAACATCTTGAACGATTGTCTCAAAGTCTTCATGCTCTGGGTCAGTACAGTATAATTTAAGTCGTGACTTTAAAGGCACGCTGTAAGTAAGACCTCTTTCAATACATTCTTGAATAGAATATCTTGGAGGATCTACGAAGTAATCAAGAAACTCTAATACAAATTGATTACGAGTGTCTGTGATAGGAAAGTTTTCCATGAAGGTGTTATAAAGACCTTCTACTTCTCTTTTATCAGATTTCGTTTCTAATTGAAAGAAATCTTGAAAAGATTTAATTTGGATATCAAGCAAATCAGGATAATCTGCTTTTGTTGTTACCGTCGAAAAATTAATTCTCTGTGTGTTTGTTGCCAGCATCAATGCACGGTATTAAAGGTTAAAAAAAGCGTTATCAATGACGTCTCATCTTTATACGCAAAATGGTCTAAACCTGTGAGCCTTGCTCACAGGTTTAAACCGATAATGTTTAGTTAAGGAGAATTACTTCAACTCAACCTCAGCACCAGCTTCTTCAAGCTGAGCTTTAAGTGCTTCTGCCTCATCTTTAGAAACACCTTCCTTGATTGGAGAAGGAGCACTATCAACTAGGTCTTTTGCATCTTTAAGTCCTGCACCTGTAAGTTCTTTTACAAGTTTAACAACTGCTAACTTAGCACCACCTGGAGCCTTAAGGATAACATCAAATTCTGTTTGCTCGTCTGCTGCAGCGTCACCACCACCAGCTGGACCAGCCATAGCCACAGCTGCTGCTGCTGGCTCAATACCATATTCATCTTTAAGGATGGTTGCTAGTTCGTTTACTTCTTTAACAGTTAAGTTAACTAACTGTTCAGCGAAATCTTTTAAATCTGCCATTGTTCTATCGTTTAATAAATTTATAAATAATTGTGTGCGTACTTGTTAATACTATCTTTCCGATAGCGTCTTAATTAATCCTGCTATCGTTCCACCACTTGATTTAAGTGCCGAAATAACATTCTTAGCAGGAGATTGAAGAAGTCCAATAACTTCACCAATCATTTCTTCTTTAGACTTGATGTTACTCAACTCATCAAAGTTATCACCTACATAAATAGCTTCCTCAATGTAAGCACCTTTAAGAATAGGTTTCTCTGATTTTTTTCTAAAAGTTTGAATAACTTTTGCCGGAGCATTAGCTACTTCAGAAATCATAATAGAAGTGTTCCCCTTTAATAATTCTGGTAATTTACCAAAATCCTTATCAGAAGCCTCCATTGCCTTTGAAAGCAATGTGTTTTTAACTACTGAAAGTGAAACGTTAGCTTTGAAACAAGCTCTTCTTAAATTAGATGTATCTGATGCGTTAAGACCGGAAATGTCTGCTAAATAAATAGTTGTACTATTACCTAACGTAGCAGTCAAATCTTGAATAACATTTGCTTTTTCTTCTCTTGTCATGATCTAGATTTTTTAGTCGTCTGCAAAACGTTTAGTGTCAATAGCGATACTAGGACTCATAGTACTAGACATGAATATACTTTTAATGTATACTCCTTTTGACGTTGTAGGCTTCAGTTTAACTAATGTATTAATTAATTCTCTTGCATTGTCTGCAATCTTTTCAGCATCAAAAGATACTTTTCCAATTGCTGCATGTATAATACCAGTTTTATCAACTTTAAAGTCAATCTTACCAGCTTTAACATCAGTAACAGCTTTTGCTACATCCATAGTAACTGTTCCTGTCTTTGGGTTAGGCATTAAACCTCTAGGACCTAAAACTCTACCTAGTGGACCTAATTTACCCATAACACTCGGCATCGTGATTATTACATCAACATCTGTCCAACCGCCTTTTATCTTTTCAAGATATTCATCAAGCCCAACAAAGTCTGCTCCAGCTGCAGTCGCTTCTGCTTCTTTATCTGGAGTTACCAATGCTAATACTTTAACATCCTTACCTGTACCATGAGGCAATGTAACAACACCTCTAACCATTTGGTTAGCTTTACGTGGGTCTACATTAAGTCTCACAGCAAGATCTACAGATGCGTCAAATTTTACATTTGTAACATCTTTTATCAAATTAGAAGCATCAGCAACTGAATACATTTGTGCAGTATCAATTTTTGAATGAGCTTCTTTTTGTTTTTTAGTCAATTTTGCCATTGTTACCTTTTTTTAAACTGGAGCTTGTCCACCTTTTACGTTAACACCCATAGATCTAGCAGTTCCAGCAACCATTCTCATAGCGCTATCAACTGTAAATGAATTAAGGTCCGGCATCTTATCCTCTGCAATCAATCTAATTTGATCCCAACTGATAGTCCCAACTTTTTTACGATTTGGTTCTCCACTACCTCCTTTAAGTTTTACTGCTTCTAGGATTTGAACTGCTGCTGGTGGTGTTTTAATTACAAAGTCAAAAGACTTGTCCTTATAAACGGTTATTGCAACTGGTAAAACTTTACCAGGCTTATCCTGAGTTCTAGCATTAAACTGCTTACAGAACTCCATGATATTAACACCAGCCGCACCTAATGCAGGTCCTACAGGAGGAGATGGATTTGCTGCTCCACCTCTAACTTGTAACTTTACAACCTTAGATACTTCTTTAGCCATTTTTAAAAATTTCAATTTATACGATACTTAAAAAGTGGAAGCCTTTTAACTATCTAAAATGCAACATTTATACTTTCTCTACTTGCATATAACTCAACTCTAAAGGAGTTTTACGACCAAATATTTTCACCATCACCTCAAGCTTACGCTTTTCCTCATTCACTTTTTCAATCGCTCCATTAAAACCATTGAAAGGACCATCTATAACCTTAATAGTCTCTCCGATTTTAAATGGTATAGCAATATTATCAATCTGCTCGGCAAGTTCATCTACTTTACCTAACATTCTATTAACTTCACTTTTTCTTAACGGCACAGGCTCTCCACCTTTAGTCTCCCCTAAGAAACCAATAACACCATTTACAGACTTAATTATATGAGGAACCTCGCCTTCTAACCTAGCCTGAACCATTATATAACCAGGGAAGTATACCTTTTCCTTGTGAATCTTTTTACCATCACGTATTTGCACCACCTTTTCGGTTGGAACTAGAATTTGTTTAAGGTAATCTTGTAAATTATGGTGAGCAATTTCAGATTCTATATAATCCTTAATCTTATTCTCCTGACCACTTACAGATCTTACCACATACCAATGCATTACTTCATTACTATCAACTGCCATAATGTGGTTATTTAACTATTCTTAATCCAAGAGAAATAATTTGTAATCACCTTGCTGAAAACGGAATCAATACCCCAAATAATCAAAGCAAAAATGATTGAAAAAACAGCAACAGTTACAGTTAGCTTTTGAGCTTCAGACCATGAAGGCCATGACACATGATTCGTTAATTCACTATACGATTCCTTAACATAACTTACTAATCCCATAAATCAGAATTCTATTATTAAAATCTTATTTATAACAAGATTTTTAGTTATTAATTTTGAGTTACACTCAATATTGCACGGATTGAGAGGCTCGAACTCCCGACACCTGGTTTTGGAAACCAGTGCTCTACCAACTGAGCTAAATCCGTAACTACTAAGAACACTATATTCTTAATAAAGGGAAAGTATCCTATCTAAAAAAGATAGGATACTTAAAATAATTTAATTAAAGAAATTAATCTAAAATTTCTGTTACCTGTCCAGCTCCCACTGTTCTACCACCTTCACGGATAGCAAAACGTAAACCTAAGTTTAATGCGATAGGCTGAATAAGATCAACAGTAATAGTTAAGTTATCTCCTGGCATTACCATCTCAACTCCCGTTGGTAAAGCTATATTTCCTGTAACATCCGTAGTTCTTACATAAAACTGTGGACGGTAATTATTATGAAATGGAGTATGACGTCCACCTTCTTCTTTCTTCAAAATATAAACCTCTGCCTTAAACTTAGCATGCGGAGTAACTGAACCTGGTTTAACGATAACCATTCCACGAGAGATTTGAGACTTCTCAATACCTCTTAAAAGAATACCAGCATTATCACCAGCTTCTCCTCTATCTAGAATTTGACGGAACATCTCAATACCAGTGATAGTAGAAGTTAACTTCTCTGCACCCATACCAATAATTTCAACTGGATCTCCAGTATTACCAACTCCAGTTTCTATACGACCAGTAGCAACAGTACCACGACCAGTAATAGAAAACACATCCTCAATAGGCATCAAGAAAGGCTTATCCATATCACGAACAGGCTCTTCAATCCAAGTATCAACAGACGCCATCAACTCAAGAACTGTATCAACCCATTTTTTCTCACCATTAAGAGCACCAAGTGCAGAACCAGAAATAACCGGCCCATTATCACCATCATAATCATAGAAAGACAAAAGATCACGAACCTCCATATCAACTAGCTCAAGAAGCTCTTCATCATCCACCATATCCACTTTATTAAGGAATACAACAATACGAGGAATACCTACCTGGCGCCCTAAAAGAATATGTTCACGAGTCTGAGGCATAGGACCATCAGTAGCAGCAACCACAAGAATAGCGCCATCCATTTGAGCAGCACCAGTAACCATATTTTTCACATAATCGGCGTGACCAGGACAATCTACGTGTGCGTAGTGCCTGTTTGCTGTTTGATACTCAACGTGAGAAGAGTTAATAGTAATACCACGCTCTTTTTCTTCAGGAGCGTTATCAATTTGGTCAAAATTTACCGCATTAGAGAAACCAGCATCAGCAAGAACTTTAGTAATTGCAGCAGTAAGTGTAGTTTTACCGTGGTCAACGTGACCAATTGTTCCTACATTTAGGTGGGGTTTCGAACGATCGTACGTTTCTTTAGCCATAATTTATAATCTTAATTTATATTAGTGTTCATTTCAAAATACTAACAAGGCAAAACCAAATCAGCATATACTAGTAATGGTCTCGACAGGAGACCTTTTTCTTTTGAGCCAATGACGAGATTTGAACTCGTGACCTCTTCCTTACCAAGGAAACGCTCTACCCCTGAGCTACACCGGCGATTAAACCATTATAGTTTTAAGGAACAGAGTTGACCTTAAAAAACGCACTTAAAAGTACATTTAAATATTTTAGAGCGAGAGACCGGGTTCGAACCGGCGACATTCAGCTTGGAAGGCTGACGCTCTACCAACTGAGCTACTCTCGCATTTTGTAGCAATTAAAAGCTAC
>JALZUY010000038.1 GCA_023301395.1 Nonlabens sp. | reverse complement strand
GTTGGTTAGACTATGTACTTCTACCTTCGTTGTTTATGTTGTTATTCGCCATATCAGTGTTCCTATTATTCATAAGTGTTGCAATTCCATTTATGATGTTTGGTATTTATTTTTCAGTAATTTTAATTCACAGTTCGTTGCAAAATGGTGTAAAAATTGGCTTTATGTCAGTGATTGCGGTATTGTTTCAGTTTTCAGGTTATGGTTATGGTTTTTTAAAATCATATTTTCATTTAATAATGTTGAAAAGACAAGAGCAAGTTCAATTCCCACATTTATTTTTTAAATAATTGATATAATGGAATATAGAAAGTGGTTGACATTTTTAGTTTTTGTTATTGCTGCAGCTTTATTATGGTTTGTTTTTAAGTATAATCAGATTTATACACAACACATTCCGTTAGAGGTAAAATGGAGTAATGTGCCAGCTCATATTAAAATTCAAGAGACAGATTCTGATTTTATTGATGTAGAGTTATCTGGTAATGGTTTTAAACTTCTCAATGCCACGTTTTTCTCACCATCAGTTAATTTTGATTTTCAAGAAAGTGTAATAGAAGAAAACAATTCTTATTTTTTTAAACCGTCGAGTGCTACAGGCATAATTAAAGAGAGTTTAAGTAAAGATTTTAAAGTTGAGTTTGTTTCTACAACAAAGGTGGAGATTCAAGTAATAGAGTACGTTAGTAAGAAAGTGCCTTTAGTAAGCGGTTTTCAATCGGTATATAAAGAAAACCTACAAACTATTTCAGAACCGTTTTTCAAACCAGACTCTGTTCTAGTTACTGGGAATGATTTACTAATCAATGATCTTAAAGAGCTTAGAATTGAAATCCCTACTCTTGAAATTAATGATACTACTTTTGTGAGAATTATAGAACTAGGTCCTTTGTTTCCTGATTTTAAAACGGAACCAGTTGAAATTGATTATGTAGTTAATACAGCGATAATGACTGAAGGTAGTTTTCAAATCCCGATAAATGTACTCAATGTACCACCTGGTGTTTCCATAAAAGTGATTCCTTCTGAGCTTACCGTAGTGTTTAATTGCCAACTCAAGAACTATGACCATATCTCCATTGCTGAATTTATGGTGGAATTAGATTATTTAAACTTAGAGGAAAATTATAATACCTTGACACCAAATGTTATCTATAAAGAGGAATTAGTTAATGCTGTTAGATTTTCTCCTCAACAAATTCAATTACTTTCTATAAAATGAAAATCATAGGTCTTACAGGAGGAATAGGTAGTGGGAAATCTACCGTGGCAAAAGAGTTTGTAGAGCTTAATGTGCCATGTTACATTGCAGATGATCGTTCTAAAAAATTACTTTCTAATGACAGTGAAGTCATTAAATCTGTTAAAGAGTTACTAGGTGAAGAAGCTTATTTTATTAAAGATGATGTAGAGATGGCAAACAGAGTCTATATCGCTTCCCAAGTTTTTAATGATAAATTACTGCTGGACGGTTTAAATGCCATCTTGCATCCAGCAGTGAGAGTTGATTTTAAGAAATATTGTTTAGATCATTTTAATGCTCCATATGTAATTTATGAGGCTGCAATCCTTTTTGAATCTGGAGGACATTTGAACTGTGATGAAGTTATTTTAGTTACGGTTCCTTTAGAAGAACGTATCAAAAGAGTAATGTTGCGTGACGGAACTAAACGAGAAGATGTTCTTGCTCGTATGAATCATCAATGGAATGAAAGAAGTAGATTACAACTTTCAAATCTTGTACTTATTAATGATAATATTAATGATATTGTTAAAAAAGTAAAATATTTTCATGAATTTATTATAAAAATCAATTAATCATCTTTTTGCTTAACCATGTTAACATTTGGTTAAACACTTTTTAACACTTTGCGATAGTGTTAGATTTGCTCATGCAGCAAAAATTACTTTATTTTTTAATAGGTCTAATGAGTCTTTCATTAGCAGGTATTATCGCTGTACAGATTTACTGGATTGTAGATAGTATAAATGGTAGAGATGATCAATTCTCATTTGCTGTAAAACAAACTCTTGTAAATGTTGCCAAAGAAATTGAGAATCAAGAAGTTGAATACTACTACAGAGAGGTTGATAGAGCTGTAGATAGTTTAGGAATAGAACCAGACTCAATGAACATGAGCTCACTTCTATTGCGTATAAGAGATGCAAATCTTGATGAGTCCATTACTTATTCCAGCAGTGTATTAGGTGAAAGTTACAAGCTTAATCCGCAGTTACTGGATATCGAGATGGATAGTTTAACCTTTACTAAATTGTTGAATCGTAGAGTGAAAACGGTTAATCAAACTCAATCACTTGATGGCAATTCTATAAATCTTGAAGAATCCTTTGAACGCATTAATAAATGGGATATTCTAGAGAAGAAGATTCTAATGGAGTCTATATCTGGAATTTCTTCTAGTTTACCTCTTACCCAACGCGTCACTAATGAACAAATTACAAAGTTGTTAACAGTGGAATTGAAAAAGCGTCAAATAAATTCGACTTTTGAATTTGCTATATATCAAGATAGCAATACTCATCATATTC
>JALZUY010000037.1 GCA_023301395.1 Nonlabens sp. | reverse complement strand
TTATAATCTGACTCTCGCTAAATTTGCTGCTTTTCATAATGACAGTTTGAATTTAAAGTTAGTAAATTCGAATTATTAACTGTCCTGTTTTTAGGGAAGCCTACATTTTTAGGGAAGCCTACAATGTAAATAGAATTCCTTCAAGAATTATCACTTTCAAAGTTGATACATTAAAATGCCAAAGTCAATACGTATAAATAGCCTATTTAACTGGATGAATTAAAATATGGAAGGTTCACAATTAGGGAAGTTTATAAATACACCACTTCCCTATTTTGTTTTAATAATTTACTTGAGATTTTAAAATATTTATCAAAGCCAAGGATTCGTCTTGAAGCTCTTCTCAAAGTGAGAAAGCGTAATTACATAACAAGGCTTATCTCACTTCTCTTTAAACTAGCATCTTCTTTCTAGTAGGCGCAATATCTGGAGTAGATAATCCACCCCAAGTTTTTTCTAGTTGTTCTAATTGTTCTGTGGCTCCAGCGTGTTTTAAGATGTTAGTCACAGCGTTATAAGCACTATCTAAAGCTCCTACTATCCATCCATGATGTACAGAGCAACATTCTCCGGCCAGATTTAAATGCCCGTTAAATTCTGGTGTTAATAAGGTAGGATATAGATTATTGAATTGGCCAGGTGCAAATAAGGCAAATGCAGCACCGTTTGCATGGTTGTTCCAAAACCAAGTTTTGGTCGTTACTTCTGGCTCATAACCTGCAAAAACATCGTCTATCGTTACTTCAGGATATAGGTAAGCGATTCCTTTAAGACATTCGTTTACACGTTCTTCATCTGTCATTGCACCCATACGGTCAGCATCTTGTGCCCAGCAGTAGACTTGTAAAACGCCGCCTTGTGCTTCATACCCGTATGATGGATATACGATCTGTCGGTTAGAACGGTCAGACACGCCTACTCCTAGTCCTTTGGATTGTCTTTTACCTAATGTTGCCCAGAATTGTTCTTTAAAAGTGATAAAAGCTTTAAAAGAAGACATATAATTAGATTCTCTAATAGCTCTAGTTTTAGCAAACGACAAATTATCAAAGAAGTTGGTTTTTAAATCACCGTTTAAATAAGCTCCATTAGGTAACGTACTGATTACATAAGGATATTTTTTTTCTATTTGCTTTATTTTTCCATCATTAGTTACTTCTAGGTTGATATTCATACCACCATACCCATTGAAGGATGTGGCATCATACACAACGTTAGTAACCTTATGATTCATATGAACCCGTTTTTTAACCTGCGATGGGTTTCCTTCTATTGGTGGAATAGCTTCTGCTGGTGGTACCGTAGATGGTGCATGTGCCGCATCAGTAAGGTTATCTGGTGAATAGCCTAGTTTACCATTAGTACCTTTTATCATTCCTATTAATTGTTGTGCGCGCAATCCATCTTCTTCTAAAACACCATCTTTAAGATCTAGAACGGCTCTACAGGCATCTGGAAAATGTTGCATACCATTATCTCCTGTAACCATATATACATCAGGATCTATAGGATCATAAGAGTTTTTACTTCCATCCCAATCATAAACCGCAATAACCATTTCTACAAAAGAAACTGAATACATACCGGTTCCTGCATTTAAGGTTTCTAGATAACTGGCGATGTTGTATGATAAATTATCGGTCTTTTTACCCATTTCTGGATTGTAGTACTCACCTAATTGTTCTAGTGTGAACACATTAGTTAAATAGGACCACATAGAGTGATTATCAAAATTACTAAGGAGTTTAAAACCTTCAGCAAATGATCTTTTAATGGCCGCTATAAAACGTTCATTTACTTTATCGAGAACCATGTTAATAGGTAAATAGGTATTACCGTGTGAATCTTTACATTCTGTAATCCAAACCATTGGAATATCGCCACCTTTATTTACTCCAAAGTTGAGCGCATTTAATCCAGCTTCTTGCGCCTCAATAGGTGCATCCATATTATTATACCTCAATCGCTGTACGTCTGAGTTGTAATAAAATTTACGCCATTTTACGAGTTGGTCTTCTAGGTTGTTTCTTTTCAATACAGCATTAATTGATAAAGCTAGATGCTGCACTGGTAACATATCCTCAGAGAATTGTGGGATACGCATTCCTCCAACTTCTCCATATAATCCAGATTTATTTACATCGTTTTTATCATAATCCTTAGAGTACCAAGTGATGATTCTGCCTCCTACTCTATCAGACGCTTCAAAAACCTCACATTCAATCCCAAGAGATTGTAAAATCAAACCAGAATACAATCCTGCAAAGCCACCACCTATAATCCCTACAGTAGGAATATCAGCATTTCCTGCAACATTTAAAAAAGTACTTTTAAATTGTTTTTCATCAACCCTAGAGCGTTGATCGTTTAATGTGTTGATATAATCATCACCATAGTTATCTATAATCCACTGCGAAAATGCTTTTTTTATAGAGCCATTAGGTTCTATAGATGCACTTTTTAATAAATTGGGTTTTATAGATTTTTTGCCAGGTTTAAAAGATAAGTAACTCATGATTGTATAATTTAAGATGGACTATTATTACTCACATCATTATTATTTGAATCAAAATTACTCGTTCAGTTATGCTATTGAAATAGGTATTAATACCTGATTTACTCGATGAGATATTGTGTTGCTTTGAGATTGTATTAAAAAATAAATTCCAATTACTATTATCATCCCACCAGCGATGCCTAATTTTGTAACATGGAACATATTCTTTATGATTATCTAGTAGAATCAGGAATGTCTGTAAAAACGGCGCTCTATTTTAATGTGATCGTGTTGATCTTTGTACTGTTAATCGTGGCTGTAGCGATGAGCTGGATCATTAAAAAAATCATTATTAATTTATTCTCAAAATTTGCTAGCAAGACGAGAACCAACTTTGATGATTTATTAGTCCGTAATAAGTTGCCTCATAATATAGCGCATGTAATTCCATTGATTATAGTTCTTGAATTCATTCCTATAATCTTAGTTGATTTTCCTTATGTACAAAACCTAGTCGTGAAATCACTTCAAGTGTTTACTATCATATTAATTCTTTGGATTGCACGTAGTTTACTCAACACACTCAAAGATTACTTTAAAACCTTACCACCTTTAAAAGACAAACCTATAGATAGTTACACACAAGTAGTCATGATTGTGGCTTGGGTGATTGGGATTTTATCAGCGTTTGCGATCATGACTGGCGTGGAGTTCATAAAGTTTTTAACGACTTTGGGAGCTGCATCGGCAGTGATTATATTGGTATTTAGAGATACTATTTTAGGTTTTGTCGCAAGTATCCAGGTTTCTATAAATGATATGGTGCGCATAGGTGACTGGATCACCTTTGAAAAATATGGCGCTGATGGTGATGTGACTGAAATAAACCTATCAACGGTTAAGGTGCAAAATTTTGATAAAACCATAACCACTATTCCTACTTATGCACTCATCTCTGACTCTTTCAAAAACTGGCGTGGTATGGAGAATTCTGATGGTAGACGTATTAAAAGATCATTAAGTATTAAATTAGATAGTATTAGTTATTTATCTCAAGATGAAGTAACTAAATTAAAGGAAATCAATTTAATAAGTGCTTATCTAGAAACTCGTCAAAACGATATTGAATCCTTTAATAAACATCAATATTCTAATAAAGAATTATTAATCAATGGTCGTAATTTGACAAACATAGGTGTGTTTAGAAAATATGTAGAGACGTATATTGAGAATCATTCTGCTACTAATAAAGACATGATGATTATGGTACGACAGTTAGCACCTACTAGTGAAGGATTGCCTATCGAGATTTATGCATTTAGTAGTGATAAACGCTGGGAAAACTATGAATACATCATGGCTGACATCTTTGACCATGTTATTGCAGCAGTTCCATATTTTAATTTGGAAATCTTTGAATTACCTAGTAATTCAAGTTTCAAGGATTTAAAATCGGTAATGGTATAACATTCTTGAGGCTATACTAACCTTATTTATTGATAACATGAATTTATATTTTTACTGCTTTCGCAAAAGCGTAGTTTGAAATCTAAGATTAAATTATAATTCAAAAACCTTGATCTAAAAACAAGAATTAAATAAACTCTCTAAGTCATTTATTTCCTAGCAATCTATAAGTATACTATTACAATACATGTTAAAAATGTAGCCTAAATCATATGAATTTAGTGTTGTTTGTCGAATATAATAGTTAAATAATAAGGAATATTCGATAATATATACTTTACAATATATCTTACTTTGATATGAAAGATCCTGTTTTTTCAAAACCTTGTTATTGCCTTTTAATTATATTGACTCTATTATGTTTTTCTAGTAGCAAAGCACAATCTAAAAAAAGTAATCTTACTCAAATTGTTGAATTAAAATCAAATCAAAATTTTAGTCCTCAAAACCCGAAGTATATCGATTTAATGATCGAATTGGCTGTTGATAATATTCATTCTAATCCAGATAGTACTGTCATTTTATTAAAGGAAGCTTATCAATTAAGTCTTGCAAGTAACTATCGAATTGGCGAAAGTAAAATTTTGTCAACCTATGGATATTATTACTCTGCAAAAGGAGAAATGGATAAGGCTTTAGAATACAACAAGAACGCCCTAGAAGTCGCAAATAAATATAAACTTAATGAAGCTAAAGTTAAGGCGTTAAATAACATGGGGTTGGATTATTGGTATCAAGAAAATCACGCTAGCGCACTAACACAATTTTTAGAAGCTTTATCTGTAGTAAAAGATGGTGATGATATAAAAATGATAACCGTACTTAACAATAATATCGCACTCTTATATCACAGTAATAAAGATTATGATACAGCATTAGAATTTTATGAAGTTTCAAAAAAATATAGTCTTGACAATAACAATGAAAAACTACAAGCCTCTATTGTATTAAATATAGTTGGTGTTTATATCGCTCAAGAAAGATTTGTGGAAGCTGATAGAGACATTGATAAGAGCATTGAAATCTTTGAAAAATTTGATAGTACTGAGTGGTTAATAAATGCTTATTTGATAAAGGGTGATATTGCTATAGGAAAGGATAACTATCAAATAGCACTGGAATGGCTTAACAAAGCAGAAAAATTATGCAATGAATTAGACTACGGTACTGGTTACACATCGGTATATAAAAGTTTAGCTACCGTTTATTTAAAGCTTAAAGATTTTAATACTGCCGAGACATATGCTTTAAAGGGATTAAAAATTTCAAAAGAATTAAATATCACAGAAACGGTTAATAAATTTCACTTTATTCTATCTGACGTATATCATGAAAAAGGTGATTACAAGAAAGCATATGAATACTTGAATGATTATCAATTACTTTATGAGAAAAGCGCAAAGGAGAAATTTAAATCAGGTCTGAGCGTGGCACTTAGTAAAAAGAAGTTTGAAAACCAAAAAGAGTTACTAATAGATGAACAGAATAAGGCTATTGCAAAACAGAAAAACTATGTATATCTAGCTATAGCTGCTTTAATAGTCGTTTTGTTGTTTTTACTAATGATATTCAGAGCTAATAGACTTCAAAAGAAGTACACAAGAGAATTACAAGAAAAACAAAATGCATTGATTCTACATGATGCAGAGTTAGTTGAATCTAATAAAACTAAGGATAGGCTTTTCTCAATTATAGCACACGATTTAAGAGGCCCAATAGGTTCTTTTCATTCCCTTATGGAGTTATATTTAGATAATTCCTTAAGTAAAGAAGAATCTAATTACATATTACCTAAGGCATTACAAGAAATCAAAGGTATTTCTAGAATGCTGAACAATCTTTTGATTTGGGCTAAAACTCAAATGACAGGAATAGAAGTTAAAAAACAAAATATTGATATTCAAAAAACTGTTGAAGACACGGTCTTACTGTTAACGCCCTTTGCCGATGGAAAAAATATATTTATAAAAAATTCAATACCTAAAAACATAATTAGTTATAGTGATAAAAACAATATAAATATTGTAATGAGGAATTTGATTAGCAACGCAATTAAATTCACAAATAACAATGGTGAAATTCTTATCAAACTAATTGAAAAGGATGACAAATTACAAATTGAGGTTAGAGATAATGGTGTTGGAATGGATTTAGAAACCTTAGATAAACTGTTTAAAAAAAACAATACAGATTCAACTTATGGAACCAATAATGAAAAAGGAACAGGTCTAGGTCTAAGTCTTTCTAAAGAGATGGTTGAAAGTAATGGAGGTAAATTATGGGTTACCAGCTTTCCTGACCAAGGCTCTTCTATCTATTTCACAATTCCTATTAAGTCAGATTTGAAATGAATTTAAAGTAATCAATTATAAAATTGAGCTATTAGATACAAAAAACAGCAATATCAATCGCCGTTTTCATTTTCATATCTATAAATTTACTACCTACAACATCTCATCTGCAGAGCGCACGTAGCTCGCAGGCACTTTATTATCACTAATACGCAAATAGACTCCTAGTTGTGCTCTATGATGGATC
>JALZUY010000036.1 GCA_023301395.1 Nonlabens sp. | reverse complement strand
GTAAACCCCAATTTTGAGGATAAGATTGAAAATGAGCTTTCATGTCTTGATGAACTTCTTCTTGCAGATCAATATTCAATACTCGGTAAGCTCTCACAACCACATCTGTACAAACTCCATAACCACCTGGCACATCACCATTAGGATAATCAATTGAAAAATAAGCGCCGTTGTAGGTTACCTTTTTTTTAGTGAGCTCTCCAGCAGCTTTTGCAAGTTTCCAACCAAATACCGTTTGTGCTGTTACCAGAATAGGAAGCAGTACTAAAAAGCTTATAATTAGTTTTCTAAAAAGCATCGGCAATCGCAAGAAATGATGCAGCGTCAAGAGATGCTCCACCTACTAATCCTCCATCTACATCTGGCTTTGCAAAAATCTCTGCAGCGTTACCTGGCTTTACACTACCACCATATAATATACTGGTATTTCTAGCGGTAATATCGCCATACTTTGCTTGAATAAAGGCTCTTATATCTGCATGCATATCTTGAGCTTGTTCTGGGCTTGCTGTTTCTCCAGTTCCTATTGCCCATACTGGTTCATATGCAATAACGATTTGTTCCATCTGAGAAACGCTTAATTGAAAAAGACCTTTCTCAATTTGAGACGTTACGGTGCTCACATGATTTCCAGCTTTACGTTGATCGAGATGTTCTCCACAACAAAAAATCACACGCATACCTTTCTCAACAGCAGTTTTTGTTTTTGCAGCCAGTAACTCGTCAGACTCTGCATAAATATCTCTTCTTTCAGAATGACCTATGATGACTGTTTTAACACCTACACTTTGCAACATATCTATAGAAACCTCACCTGTGTAAGCTCCTTTTACTTCTTCACATGCATTTTGAGCAACTACTTCAATAGGTGTATCTAGTGTACTATTAAATGCTGGATATAGACATGGATGAGATGGTGCTATCATTAACTCACAATTATAGTCAGCCTTGAGTGCCTTTTTTAATTCACCTATTAAATTTTGTGTCATCGGTAAATCACAATTCATTTTCCAGTTTCCTGCAACGATGTTTTTTCTCATTTTGATATTTTTAAAGTAGGCATTAATCTAATTTAACTCTTGGATCGAGCCAAACATAAACTATATCTACAAAGATATTGATTATTATAAAAAGAGTAGCTATGACTAATACAGCTCCTGTTATAACTGGTAGATCAAGAGTATTGAGTGCTTCTACAATCTCTTTTCCTAATCCATTCCAGTTAAAAATATACTCTACAAATACAGCTCCAGCAAGCATACTGGCAAACCAGCCACTTACTGCGGTAACCACAGGATTTAAAGCATTTTTAAAAGCATGATTTTTAATGACTTGAAAAGTAGACAGGCCTTTTGCATAAGCAGTCGTTATATATTCTTGTCCCATTACCTCAAGTAAACTATTACGCATTAATTGAGTAATAACTGCAAGTGGTCTTATTCCTAAAACTACCGCTGGCAATATTAAATTGCGCCACTGGATGTGCATCGCTTCTCCATAATCGTCCATTTCATAAAGACTACCGCTCATGTTTAAACCAGTTACTTCATGTAATATATAACCAAAGAAAAAAGCAAACAGTATTGCACTAAAAAAAGAAGGAACACTCATTCCCATAGTGCTCACCACTTGAATTAATTTATCTAACCATCCATCTCTGTACAATGCTGAAATCACACCTAGAAACAAACCTAACAATAATGCCACGCTAATCGCAGCAAGAGCTAGTATCATTGTATTAGGCAAGGTCTCACTTATAACTGCACTTACATTTTTTCCTGTTTTTTGAAAAGATTGCCTTAGGTATGGCCATTTTAAAACAGTTTTAGTTTCTCCTGCGGTAAATAAAGAAACAGCACTGTACTTTAATCCATCATCATAAGTGAAATCTGCTGGACTAGTACTGTGAAAAGATACCGGTGATAAATCATTTAAAAAACACAAGTACTGTGTACCTATAGACTGATCAAAACCGTATTTATGTTGTACCACGGCTAGCTGTTCAGCGCTTTCATTTTGTCCCATCATCATTTGAGCAGGATCTCCTGGCAACAAGTAAAACAATAAGAAAACTACAGTCACTACTCCATAAAGTGTAAGTAATGCATAGCCTAGCTTGCGCAGGACATAACTTATCATAACTCTAACTTCTCGACGTCATTCCAGTGAGATTTTGCCATAATAGTTCCTTTATCCAGTAATACTATTCCTGGACTAGAACGTAATATAGTCTTGAGAGCAGTCGCATCAGTCACATAAAAGGTGGTTTCAAAACCATACTTTTTCATCACTTCTTGGGCTTGAGAATCTGGTGAAGAACTTAAGGCCATCACTTCATACCCAGCACTTTCTGCACGATCAATAAATGCGTTCATTTTATATAGCCCATCACTTTCTGCCAGACTTAAATCATAAGTGATGATAAGAGCAATTTTCTCTTTTGAAAGAATATCAGCTGTAAAATCCTCACCATTGCGTTCAATAGAAAAATCATGAATAGGTGGAACAAATCCTTTCTCAAGCAATCTAGGTTCTACTTTATCATATTTAGGATAACCACTTGGTGGAGCACCATCTGTAGTTACGATTTCTTCTTTACCATCTATGGTGTAATACCAGTCGTAGCCATAAACATCTGGATTATTAGGATCCTCGGCCATTCCTTCTTCAATATTCACACCTACTTTATAGGCTCTAAAATCTAGGATAGGCAAATGCATCAACACGTAGTAAGCTATTGCAAAACAAATAATTGTGGTTACCAGTATGATATATTTCAATTTCGCTTTCGCGAAAAGCGGTTGAATAAATTTCATATTAAAAAAGATAATCACAATCATAATCGTGAGAATTAGATCTTTTATAAAGGATTCAAAAGGAACCAATGGTATCGCATCACCAAAGCAACCACAGTCTGTTACTTTATCAAATGCCCAAGAGTAAAAAGTTAAGAACGTAAAGAACACAATCATCAATAATAATGACCAAACGGTAAACTTTTTTTGAAAGCCTATCAATAGCATAATCCCTAAAATGACTTCAAAAATCACCAAAAATATAGCCAATGGTAACGCTAGTGGCTGTAAAAATTCAAGACCTAATACTGCTGCACTAAAATATTCATCGAGCTTATAAGAAAACCCAAGCGGATCATTCAACTTAATCAAACCACTGAAAATAAATAAAATACCTACAAACCACCTGCAAAACTGTACTAATGCTTTCATATTCTTTTTTTAGTTGTTCAAATATAGGAATTAGGGCTGAGTTGTAAGCTTTGAGGTCTTTAGTTTATGAGTTCTTTGGGTTGTTAGAAATAGATTTTAAGTACTACAAAAATTCTTGATTACCTAAAACAAAAAAGCACCAACTCCTATGAGTTGGTACTTTTTTAAATATATAATGGAGGAATTACTTAATCCCTACTAACTCTACGTCAAATACCAAAGTTGCATCTGGTGGAATAACGCCACCAGCACCAGCACTTCCATATCCTATATGAGATGGAATTACTAATCTTGCTTTATCTCCTACTTTAAGTAATGAGATACCTTCATCCCATCCTGCGATCACTTGACCAGCTCCTAACTGGAAATCGATAGGTTCTTTGCGTTCAAAACTAGAATCAAATACTTTACCGTTAGGAAGCATTCCTTTATAATGAACAGAAACCGTTTTACCACTTTCTGCCTGAGCACCATTACCTTCTTGAATAATTTTGTAACGTAAACCACTATCTGTTTTATCAAAACCAGCAGCGATTTCATCTAGATCTTGGTCAGCTTGTTTACGTGCTTGTTCTTCACGAAGTTTTGCAGCTCCTTCAAATGTGCGGAAAGATTCAACAGCATTAAACGCTTGTGCAGCTGCTCCTTCTCTTATGATTTCAAGAGTCTCTAGAGAATCATCCTGAGTGATAGCATCAACCACATCTTGTCCTTCTATTACTTTTCCAAAAACGGTATGCTTATCATCTAACCATGCGGTCTCAACATGAGTAATAAAGAACTGAGAACCATTTGTTCCAGGACCAGCATTTGCCATACTCAATACACCAGGACCATCATGACGTAATTCTGGATGAAATTCGTCATCAAATTGATATCCAGGTCCACCAGCACCAGTTCCTTGTGGATCACCACCTTGAACCATAAAGTCTGGAATTACTCTGTGAAAAGTTAACCCATCATAATAAGGAGTTCCTTGTGGCTTTGCATCGTTTTCTAAGTTACCTTCAGCTAGAGCGATGAAGTTACCTACTGTACCAGGAGTTTTATCGTGGTGTAGTTGAACTAAAACAGAACCTTTGGTTGTGTTGAATTTTGCATAAATACCTTCTTGCATATCTTCTTTTTTTAAGGCTGCAAAGATAGGCAATCATCTCAAAGTCTAAGTCATAGCATTTTCTTAAATTCAATAAAAAAACCACTACAACAATTAAGTTGTAGTGGCTTTGAATTAATATTAATTTGAGATTACTTTGTAGTTGTTCTTTTAAAGAAAACACCATCATCCCAGTCGTCTGTATTATTATCATTAAAATGACCAAAATCTTGACTATGACTTAAGCGATCTCGCAGATTCACTTGACCACGAGCAGCGACTAATTTTCCATTACGATTATACCTTACTTGCAATCCACCTACTTGATTCAAAACTCCACCTCTACGAGTGTAATCCATACTAAGGTGACCTATACGTGCTACTTGACCACTTGCAAAATATGAGATGCGAGTATTTCCTATTTTTGTTACTTGTCCACTACGATTATAACTTACAAATCCGCGACTGCGATCTGTAGAGCGTCTGTTTACATTATATCTACGGTAATTACTACTGCGATCACCATAAGTTTGTGAGCTACGTGGTAATTCATATTCTACACGTCCATCTGGAAAGACTGCATAGTCGATTCCATTAAGAGCAAAAAGAACTGGTTGCGCATTGCGGTAACGTGTTAATTCACCCTTTGAATTGTCTTGATTTACAAGAATTTCATTTGCCTGAGCAGTAGTCATCATTAGAAGACCAGCTGCAATAAAAAGTAACATTTTTTTCATGACTTTAATATTTAGGGTTTTGCCTACTCTATAAGCTTTTCGGCTGTCGCTTGATAGGTAAGTTTCAAATTCCGTGCCATTCTACGAGAACGATTTCGTAAAATATAAGCCATATACACTTAATAGACTGTAAATAGGTAGTTTATGTTGATTTTTTAGAAGTTTAATAAATTCCTCAAAATTATAAAAAGATAGAAATGCTAGAGAAATTACTTGCCATAGTGATAACGGCAGGCAGCAATAAATAATTGATTCTCGTGATATTTATATACTAAGCGATGTTCAGAGGTGATTCTCCTAGACCAGTAACCTTGTAAGTCTCCTTTTAAAGCTTCAGGTTTACCTATTCCTTCAAAAGGTGTGCGCATGGAACTTTTAATTAATTCATTAATACGTTTCACTATTTTCTTATCTACTTTTTGCCAGTATAGATAATCATTCCATGATATACTAGACCATGTAAGCTTCATTTACTCGATCATATTTTGAGAGATTCCATTTCCAGACTCGAGTTCTTTTAAGGAGTTTAAAAGGATGTCTCTATTCTTACCTGTAAGTAAATAAGTCGTTTCTTTTAAGGAATTGTATTCATCTAAAGATATTAGAACTAAATCTTTTCCATTCTTTCGTTTGATAATAACATCACTCACATCATTGATCACCTTCTCAAACCAATGTTTCAAATTTGCTCTAAAGTCAGAATAATTTACTGTTTCCATAAATCAATTAATCTCTGAAATCAACAAATTAATTAGCCACATCACTTATAAACTTGATACGATACATGCGCAACTCTTCTTCTTCATAATCACCATCAAATTCCTCCATGGCATCTTCTATCTTATCACTTTCGGACTCGATAAAATACTCATGCAGCTCTTCTTGTTGATCTTCATCAAGCATCTCATCAATCCAGTAACCTACATTAAGACGAGTACCACTGTAAACAATACGTTCCAGTTCTTGAACCAGCTGGTCCATATCCATCCCTTTAGCACTTGCCATATCGTCAAAACTTAATTTGCGATCTATACTGGTTATGAAATAAAGCTTGTTACCCGACTTTGAACCTGTTGATTTAATGACCAAATCGTCGGGTCTTGTAATATCATTATCATCAACATATCGCTGAATCAATTCAAGGAACTTTGCTCCGTACTTTTTAGCCTTTCCTTCTCCTACTCCATGGATATTTGCCATTTCCTCCATATTAATAGGATACTTAGTGGCCATATCATCTAGTGAAGGATCTTGAAAGACTACATAAGGAGGAACATTCTTTTGAGCTCCTACTTTTTTACGCAATTCCTTTAGCATTTTTACAAGAGTAGCATCTACTGCTCCACCTTGCCCAGCTGCCGCAACTGTTGTACTTGCATTTTCAGGATAAATATGATCTTCGGTCATCATAAATGATTTACCGTTTTTCACAAATTCTTTACCAGTATCTTGTAAACGCAGTGTTCCATATGATTCTATATCTTTTTTAATATATCTAGCTACAAGAACTTGTCTAATCAAAGCTGTCCAGTAAGAAGCCTCCATATCGCTTCCACTACCAAAGAAATCATGCTGATCTAACTTATGTGAGCTTATCATTGCATTTGTCTTACCTACAATAATATTCACAATATCTTTTGATTTATAACGCTGTCCAGCAGCTTCAATAACCTGAATCAATTTCTTTACATGATCAACCGCTTCTTTTTGTGGTTTAGGATTACGCATGTTATCATCCATATCTCCACCAGCACCAGTTGCTGGATCAAACGCTTCACCAAAATAATGAAGAATAAACTGCCTACGACTCATGCTCGTCTCTGCATACCCAACCATTTCCTGTAATAAAGCATGTCCTATTTCTTGCTCAGCAATAGGTTTTCCTGCCATGAATTTCTCAAGTTTCTCTATATCTTTATAAGAATAGTAAGCAAGGCATATTCCTTCACCACCATCACGACCAGCGCGACCGGTTTCTTGATAATAAGACTCTATACTCTTAGGAATATCATGGTGAATTACAAAACGTACATCGGGCTTATCAATTCCCATCCCAAAAGCAATCGTAGCAACAACCACATCACAGTTTTCCATCAAGAATTTATCTTGATGTAGCACACGTGTTTTTGCATCCAGTCCTGCATGATATGGAACAGCGTCAATACCATTTACTTGTAATACTTGGGATAATTGTTCCACACGCTTACGTGATAAACAATAAACGATACCACTTTTACCATCATGTGACTTTATAAAACGTGTAATATCTGCATCTACTTGAGACGTTTTAGGACGTACCTCATAATAGAGATTAGGTCTATTAAAAGACGCTTGAAAAGTAGTTGCATTAGGAATTTGTAAATTCTTAAGAATATCTTCTTGAACCTTAGGCGTAGCAGTTGCAGTAAGTCCTATAACAGGAATACCTTCATCTATACGATCTATGATCTTACGCAGGTTGCGATATTCTGGTCTGAAATCGTGTCCCCATTCACTAATACAGTGTGCCTCGTCAACCGCTAGAAAGGATATCGTCTGTTCTTTTAAGAAATCGACATATTCCTCTTTAGTTAACGACTCTGGCGCGACATATAAAAGTTTAGTAATCCCATTTGAGATATCATCTTTTACTTGCTGGATATCTGTTTTAGAAAGGGATGAATTCAATACATGCGCTACACCATCGTGATCACTTATACCACGTATAGCATCTACTTGATTCTTCATTAATGCAATCAATGGAGAAACTACAATTGCAGTTCCTTCTTGCATTAACGCTGGTAATTGATAACATAAGGATTTCCCACCACCGGTAGGCATAATTACAAAAGCATCTTCCTTATTAAGGAGCGATGTGATGACTTTTTTCTGTAGACCTCTGAATTGATCAAATCCGAAATACTTCTTTAAATGTTGCTCGAGTCCTGTAGACGATTCTGGCATGGGGCTGATACGTTTTATCTTATCTTTGTAACTTGAAATTTACGATTTTTATCTTTTTCTACAAACCTTAAAAACTAATTTACTTTTTTGGACACCGAGAATAATATTTTAGAAGTAGCAAAACGTACGATTCGCATAGAATCAGCGGCTGTTAAGAACCTTGAAAATAGTTTGGATTCCGCTTTCGCGAAAGCGGTGCAACACATCCATACTGCTCAAGGAAGAGTCATTATTACAGGAATAGGTAAAAGTGCTATCATCGCAATGAAGATTGTTGCAACGATGAACTCCACTGGAACACCTGCCATTTTCATGCATGCGGCCGATGCGATTCATGGAGATCTAGGGATTATCCAGAAGAACGATGTCGTTATATGTATTTCAAAAAGTGGAAACACACCAGAGATTAAAGTTCTAGTGCCGCTTATCAAGAATTTTGAGAATAAACTCATCGCGATTACCAGTCATAGAGATTCATTCTTAGGTAAAGAAGCAGACTATGTACTCCATGCACCTATTGAAGAAGAAGCCTGCCCTAATGGTCTTGCTCCTACTACCAGTACAACTGCACAACTAGTTGTAGGAGATGCGCTAGCTGTTTGCTTACTAGAATTAAAAGGATTTACAGACAGTGACTTTGCTCGTTATCATCCAGGCGGAGCGCTAGGTAAGAAATTATATTTAAGAGTTCAAGAACTCGTAGAGCAAAATGCAAAACCGCAAGTGAACTCCAGTAGTTCCTTAAGAGAAGTAATCGTTAATATTTCAGAAAACCGTCTAGGAATGACCGTTGTAGTAGACGATTCTAAAATTACAGGAATTATTACTGATGGTGATTTAAGACGCATGCTTTCTACAGGAAAAAATATCGATAGCTTAACGGCAATAGATATTATGAGTAAATCGCCTAAAACTATTGCTACAGACGATATGGCCGTGAAGGCGCGTGAAGTAATGGAAGAGCACAACGTTTCTCAACTAGTTGCTGTTGATGATAAAGGCTATGCTGGAGTAGTTCACATTCATGATTTAATTAGAGAAGGAATCTTATAACATGGCACGTAAAAAAGCGGACCCTAATAATATGTCTTTCTTAGACCACGTAGAAGAATTGCGATGGTCTTTGATACGTTCTATTCTAGGTATTTTAATCGCAGCTATTGTTGCATTTATTTTTTCAGAATTTATTTTTGACACGATTATTTTTGGCCCTAAGAGTAAAGATTTTGTGACTTATGGAACTTTGTGTGATGTAGGTCGTTTGATAGGAGTTGAAAGTGAGTTTTGTGATCCACAATTGGATTTCATGCCGCAGTCTCGTAAGATGTCAGACTTATTCAGTGCGCACGTTTGGACATCAATTACAGTAGGTTTTGTGGTTGCTTTTCCATGGGTATTATGGCAATTCTGGAAATTTATTTCTCCAGGTTTAAAAGCTGCAGAACGCAAATATTCTAGTGGTTTTATTATCATAAGTTCCATATTATTTTTTACAGGTGTAGTTTTCGGCTATTACTTAATCGCACCATTATCTATACATTTTCTTGCCACTTATGACTTGAGTGAAGGAATCAAATTTGAACCCGATTTACAAAGTTACATCGCACTAGTACGCGCCAGTGTACTCGCAAGCGGACTCATGTTTGAATTACCTGTTATAGTCTACTTCTTAACTAAAATAGGCTTGTGTACTCCACAAGGAATGAGAAAATATCGCAAATATGCTCTTGTATTGATACTTATAGTAGCTGCTCTTATTACTCCACCAGATATTCAAAGTCAGGTAATAGTTGCTATACCTGTGTTAATTTTATATGAGCTAAGTGTTTTTATATCGATGTTTGTACTTCGCAAAAAACGTAAACAGAATTTAGTCACATAACATTATGAGTAACATCGTAGAAGAATTTAATGAGTACCGTGTAAAAATGAACGGTGCTATTCTTGAGGACAATAATAAAGTACTCAAACGTATTTTCAATCTAGACACAAATGCATTTGCTGAAGGTGCTCTGGATAAAAAAACTAAAGAATTACTAGGCCTAGTGGCCAGCACAGTTCTACGTTGTGATGACTGTGTGAAATACCATCTTGAAGAAAGTCACAAAGCAGGACTTACAAAAGAAGAAGTTGTAGAAGCACTTTCTATTGCTACACTTGTAGGTGGAACGATTGTAATACCTCACTTGCGTAAAGCATATGAATACTGGGATGCTGTGGAGAAGAATGCTTAGTTTTAAATAAGTAGCTATTCTCATGACTCTATTTTATATTTGAGAAAACTGATTTTATGCTTCTTTGGTCTTCCATAGGTTTCGGTGGGATATTCTTTTTTATATGGTTGAACAATCATCAACGTAGTAAACGATTGCAAAAAAGAAAAGATTATCTAGGTAACTTAAAAGCTAGATTAAGAGAAGAACGAGAAGATAGTGGAAATCATTAAATGATTCATTATGACTAAAAATTATGCGAGATTAGCAGATAGAGTTAAGGCAGCATTTATAGACACAGTTATACTTGTGGCTTTAATGTACACTGCATCTGATTTTCTTACTATGTTTGAGGAAGTTACTAAACCCTTAAGATGGACTGTTTTTATTATTGTAGTTTATCTTTATGATCCATTACTAACCTACTTTTTTGGCGCTACACTAGGGCAATCCTTTTGTAAAATAAGTGTAAGAAGAGAGAATAACTCAGATAAAAACCTTCCTTTACATCGTTGCTTTTTAAGATTTTTCTTTAAAGCGACATTAGGCTGGATTTCATTACTTACCATTACTGGAAATGAAAAAAGAAAAGCGCTGCACGATTTTATTGCAAAGTCAGTAGTGATTGAAGTTCCTGAAGAAGAAGAAGAAGAAGAAGAAGAAAGCGAATGAAATTGCTACAACATATCATATGGATTGTAGGGTTATGCTTAGTTGTTTCAAGTTGCAACAACCGACCTACAGAACCTAAAACACCCGTTATTCTTAGCAATTATAAATATGTAGAAAACTCTAATCAAAAAAACGAGTACTCAGATTTCCACAGAGCACTATATATAGGTAAACACCTTGATACCATTGTAATTAACAAAAGCTCAATGGATCCCTATTATGAGAGGCAAGATTCTATTATTTATGCAAAAAGCATAGATGAAAATGGAAATATAAAATTTATAGAGTTGAAACCTCTTTCATCAAATTATTACATTTCACAGAGACAACTATTTAAAATTGTAGTTGATACTACTAGGGAAATTGTTGTACCTAAAAGCATTTGGAAAAATGATACCAATTTTAAAGCATATCCTGTAATCATCAAAAACTTTACAGATAAAAAAAATGCTATAGGCATAGGTAATAAAATTGATTTTTTAGTTGAAGCAAAGAATAGTCTAGGTAGTTGGGAACAAATCGAAAAACCATTTATTTATACATGTGGAACTAATTTAGAGAATTTATGGTTAGAGACTAATGAAATTGCTATTTCAGAAGTTGAAATACCTAATGGCTCTTTTAAAACAAAATTAAGATTAAATCTAGCAGGCTCTTATTCAAATGTATTTACAAGTTATATCGATCCTAATAAATTTATAGTTGGACAAAAAGAACGATTTGACTCTAGACCTAGATAAAAAAGTAAAATCAAAACCTAGTAACCCAACAATCTAACGACCTAACAACTCACAAAATGAAAATATACACAAAAACAGGAGATAGCGGTACTACAGCATTATTTGGTGGAACGCGTGTGCCTAAACATAATTTGCGCATTGATAGTTATGGTACTGTAGATGAATTGAACTCTTGGATAGGATTAATAAGAGACCAACCAGTAAGCGAGCATACAAAAGCTGTTTTAATTGAAATTCAAGATCATTTATTTACTGCAGGTGCCATACTGGCAACAGATCCTGATAAAGCCATCCTGAAAAACGGGAAAGAACGCCTCAATATCTCTAAATTAAATGATGAAAAAATCACCATGTTAGAAAACGAAATGGACGCCATGGAGCAGGAATTGCCGCCTATGACTCATTTTATTCTACCTGGAGGAAATCAATCAGTGTCATTTTGTCACATTACACGTACCGTATGTAGACGTGCAGAACGTATTGCGGCCGAGTTACATGCGCAATCTCCTATTGATGAACAGGTATTAAAGTACCTAAATAGACTTTCTGACTACCTTTTTGTCTTGGCACGTAAATTGTCACAAGACTTACAAGCAGAAGAAATCAAATGGATCCCAAAGAAGTATTAAAAACGTGGGGCAACTGAAGAGTATTTTCAGCAAAAACAATTTGATTTTCAAAAGCTAATATCAATTTAGTTTTTAAATGATGTTTTAAAAATTTGAATTGTTTTTATTTCAGTTGAGAAATAAAATTAAAGCATAGTAAACACTACAGTTTTATTTTATGACGATAGATGAGATAAAAAGAAACAAATTTTATGCAGTATTTGAACACTAAACTTGATATCATACGCTCTTTAAAATCTTGATATCATTAATTCAAAAATAACTTGTGTATTTTCACGATAAGTTTATTTTTGCAAAAATTAAAACGGTAAAATTATGTACTGGACTTTAGAACTAGCATCTTATTTAAGTGACGCACCTTGGCCTGCTGAGAAAGACGAACTTATTGACTACGCTATTCGCACAGGTGCACCTCTAGAAGTGGTAGAAAACCTTCAAGCAATTGAAGATGAAGGTGAAATGTACGACTCTATTGAAGAGATCTGGCCTGACTATCCTACGGACGATGACTACCTCTGGAATGAGGACGAATATTAATAGCGATAATCGCTGCATAAAAAAGTCTCGTTAAGAGACTTTTTTTTTGCCTTAATTTTTAGATATTGCAACTGGAACGTGTGTTTTCATAAACCACTATAAACCAATTAAATAACCACATAATGGGACTATTAGATTCCGTACTTAAAGTATTTGTAGGCGACAAGACCAAAAAAGACATTAAAGAAATTCAACCTTTAGTTGATCAAACTTTAGTTCTAGGTCCTAGTATTGAAAAGCTTTCGATAGACGAACTACGTTATAAAACCACTGAGTTTAGAGATAAAATCGGTTTCGCGAAAGCGGATACCGTAGCAAAAATCACAGCATTAAAGACCGATGCTGAGAACGAAGAAGATATCGATAAGCGTGAAGATATCTATAACGAAATCGACAAGCTAGAAGATACTGCTTATGAGCAAGGTGAAGTAGCATTGAACGAATTGTTACCTGAGGCGTTTGCAGTAATGAAAGAAACGGCAAAACGTTTTTTCCATAACGGTACCATTAAAGTAAAAGCAACGGAGCAAGACAGAATCTTGTCTGCAACAAAGGATTATGTAAGTCTTGAAGGTGATGATGCGATATGGCAAAACTCATGGGATGCCGCTGGTAAACCTATTACCTGGGACATGATCCACTACGATGTGCAACTTATAGGTGGTGCAGCGCTACACCAAGGAAAAATTGCTGAGATGCAAACTGGTGAAGGAAAAACACTTGTAGCTACCTTACCGGTTTACTTAAATGCACTTTCTGGAAACGGTGTGCACGTAGTAACTGTAAATGACTACCTCGCAAAACGAGATGGTGCATGGATAGGACCATTATTTGAATTCCACGGTTTAACTATAGACTGTATTGATTACCACAAGCCTAATTCTGAAGAGCGTAGAAATGCGTACAATGCAGATATTACTTATGGTACAAACAACGAATTTGGTTTTGACTACCTACGTGATAACATGGCGCATAGTCCTAAAGATCTAGTACAACGCAAGCACAACTATGCAATTATTGATGAGACCGATTCTGTTCTTATTGATGATGCACGTACTCCATTAATTATATCTGGACCAGTTCCACAAGGTGATCGTCAAGAATTTGATGTATTAAAAGCGCCAGTAGAAAACATAGTTCAAGCACAACGCACAGAGTTGATTAAAACTCTTGCACATGCTAAAAAGTTGATTGCTGACGGTGATCAAAAAGAAGGCGGAAAAGAATTGCTACGTGTTTATAGAGGTTTACCTAAAAACAAAGCACTTATTAAATTCTTAAGTGAAGAAGGAATCAAAACCCTACTTCAAAAAACTGAGAATTTCTACATGCAAGATAACAACCGAGAAATGCCTAAAATTGATGAGGCACTTTACTTTGTTATTGATGAAAAAAACAATCAAGTAGAACTTACTGATAAAGGTATCGAGTACATCTCTGGTGCTGATGATCCTAACTTCTTTGTAATGCCAGAAATGGGATTAGAGATAGGAAAGATTGACAACTCAGGAATGAGCGTTGAGGAACAAGCTGAGGCTAAGGAAGAGTTATTCCGTGATTTCTCTGTAAAATCTGAACGTGTTCATACATTGAGTCAACTATTGAAAGCATATACTTTATTTGAAAAAGATACAGAGTATGTGGTCCAAGCACATGAAAAACGCACTCCACAAGGTGTTGTTCAAGAAATGCAGGTAATGATTGTTGATGAACAAACCGGTCGTATTATGGATGGTCGTCGTTATAGCGATGGACTGCACCAAGCGATTGAAGCAAAAGAGAATGTAAAAATTCAAGATGCTACACAAACCTTTGCAACGATTACGTTACAGAATTACTTCCGTATGTATCGCAAGCTGTCGGGTATGACAGGTACTGCGGTAACTGAGGCAGGAGAATTCTGGGAAATATATAAACTGGATGTAGTTGAAATACCTACAAACAGACCTATCGCTCGTGATGATAAACAAGATTTAGTTTACAGAACTAAGCGTGAAAAGTACAACGCTGTTATTGAAGAAGTAACACGTTTAAAACAAGCTGGTCGCCCAGTATTGATAGGAACAACATCTGTTGAGATCTCTGAGATTCTAAGTAGAACCTTACAACGTGCTGGAGTAGATCACAATGTACTGAATGCAAAGCAACACAAACGTGAAGCAGAGATTGTAGCACAAGCTGGTGACCCAGGACAAATTACTATTGCAACAAACATGGCTGGTCGTGGAACAGATATTAAACTATCTGATGAAGTAAAAGCCGCTGGTGGACTTGCTATTATAGGAACAGAACGTCACGATTCTCGTCGTGTAGATAGACAACTACGTGGTCGTGCTGGTCGTCAAGGAGATCCAGGTAGCTCACAATTTTATGTAGCACTTGATGATAACTTAATGCGTTTATTTGGTTCTGAACGCATGGCAAAGACCATGGATAAACTAGGAATGAAAGAAGGTGAAGTGATTCAGCATTCTATGATTTCTAAGTCTATTGAACGTGCACAGAAAAAAGTAGAAGAAAATGCATTTGGTGTTCGTAAGCGTTTGCTGGAATATGATGATGTGATGAACGCGCAACGTGAAGTAATTTACAAGCGACGTTATAATGCCTTATTTGGAGATCGTCTTGCGGTAGATATCGCAAACATGGTGTATGATATTGCTGAGGTTGTTACTGAAAGCAATAAGCAAGCTCAAGATTACAAGAACTTTGAGTTTGAAATCATGCGTTACTTCTCTATGACAAGTCCAGTGACTGAGGCTGATTTCAACTCTAAGAATGAGCAAGCCCTTACCGGGATTGTTTATAAAGCAGCATACCAGCATTATAAAGAAAAGATGGAACGTACCGCTACAGAGGTGTTCCCTGTAATAAAGAACGTTTATGAAAATGACGATCGCCAGTACAAGCGTATCGCCGTTCCATTTA
>JALZUY010000035.1 GCA_023301395.1 Nonlabens sp. | reverse complement strand
AATTGGTTGACCAATTTAAGCATTTTATTGTAAACTTCTTTTATTACGCTTTCGCGAAAGTGAATACATCATATGATAACGTATTGATATCTCTAGTGATTTTGATAAAACATACTTTATAAAAATCACTTCAAAAACCTAAATTTGCAGAACTTATAAAAACACAAGATGCCTAAACTTATCGCTCCATCAGTACTTGCCGCAGATTTTGCTAACCTACAACGTGATGTAGAAATGATCAACCGCTCCGATGCTGACTGGTTTCATATCGATATTATGGATGGTGTTTTTGTTCCTAATATTTCTTTCGGGATGCCTGTATTGCGCGATATTGTAAAGCACGCGACTAAAACTATTGATTGTCACCTGATGATTGTAGATCCAGATCGTTATGTAGAGACGTTTGCAAAGCTAGGTTGCGATATTCTAACCGTACATTATGAAGCTTGTACACATTTACACAGAACACTTCAATTAATTAAATCTCATGGGATGAAAGCTGGTGTGGCGTTAAATCCACATACGAGTGTAGATTTATTACAAGATGTAATTCAAGATATAGATATGGTATGTATCATGAGTGTGAATCCTGGTTTTGGCGGTCAGAGTTTTATTGAAAATACTTATGATAAAGTCTCTAGACTTAAAGCTATGATTACGGCAAAAGGTTGCGATACACTCATAGAAATAGATGGTGGCGTTACTGATAAAAATGCAAAACAACTTGTAGACGCTGGAGCTGATGTTCTCGTAGCTGGTAGTTATGTATTTAAATCTAATGACCCTAAAGCTACAGTAGCTGGATTGAGAAAAATGGTGAATTAAATTATTTCCCCTAATTAGAATTATAAATATAAACGGCTCCAGTAGTTTGTGTACCTGCGTTATTTGATGGATCAGGATTGATTCCTGTTAACGCACTACGCTCTCGGTGCGCACCTATAACCACTGTTTCACCTATTGCATCTAAAGCAGTTCCCCAACCGAAAAAATCTCCGGCATCTGCATTATTGGCTTTTATATAATCAGACTCTATAAATTGACTATTGGCATCATCCCATTTATACAGGTAAGCAGCTCCGCTAAATGCGGCTCCATTATCGTTAGCAGGATTAAAACCAGTTCCAGAACCGTCTTCAAAATACGAGCCTGTTAAAATCGTTTTTCCATCACCACTGATTGCGAGTGTTCTTCCTAGCCTATCATCAACTTCTCCATTTAATGCGGTTAAAACTTGAGTTTGAGAATAAGTTCCTGAAGCAATGTTTTTTTGATAAACAAGTAATCTACCTTGAGTTGAGAATGAACCTTCATCTGCCAAAACGATAGTATTACCAGAGTTATCCAATTGAATATCTCTCAAGTTACCACTACCTACATTTGTAAAAGTTTGAAATAATGACCATGTTCCAGCAACTTTCAGGTAAACATTAGCAGAGGTAGCACCTGCACCAGAACCGTTGGCAGCTATTATATCTCCAGCTCTATTTATAGCAACTTTTGCTCCGGTTCCATTAAATGTCAATTGAGTTATTTCGGTAAAACCACTACCTGAATCTTCAAAAACATAAAGCCCAGCGCTAAAACTTCCTACTACAAGCGTATTCCCATTACCAGATAAATCTACGCTATTGCCGAATCTATCAAAAGAAGAAGGGTTAGACGCTTTTATAAAATTAGTTACTGCCCAATTTGATCCTATACGTTTATATAAATAAACCGCACCTGAAAAGTTTGAATTAGTATTGGTACTTGATTCATTTGGACTAATTCCTATAGCATCATTTGGATTACTTCTGAAACCGATAGCAAGAGTATTTCCATCATCACTTAAAGCGACACTATCGCCAAGTCCATACCCATCATATATTGACGGACTTATTATTGCCTGCTCACTCCAGTTAGCACCATCAAAAACAAATATATAGACACTACCTGTTTGATTACCTCCTGTATTATCAAATCGATCTGTAACAGCAACTGTTAACCCATCATCACTTATGGCTATATTTTCACCAAATGTTTTGAAAGAACCATTATTTGACGCCTTTACATAAGTAGGTGTTTCATTTAATACTGGTACTGGCGACATGGCAATTGTTAACTCTGGATTTCCTGATCCATCCACACCCATGCATAACCACTGTCCATTTTGATAATAACAAGTAGCGTTACGAGATAAATCATAAACTGTAGTTCCATCCACTGGAGGATTTCCATTACCATCTGTAACATCTTCCACAGCAGTTACACGAGGCAATACAAGCCCTGTATTATTTACACTTGTAACATCTAGTGTCCCTTCAGGATTTATAGTATTTATTCCTACTTGTGCTAGTGCAAATGTAGATATCAATAATAAAATGAGAGTAGTTAGTGATTTCATTGAGAGGCTGGTTTAAGTAATGTGAAAATATAGAAATACTTCTTTAAAACCAAACACCTAAGAGCATTACATTACTGTTTAACAGATGTTTAAAAATATGTTTGTTAATATTCACAAGACTGGACGACTTATGCTTTTTTAAGATTAAATACAACCAATATTTACTAACTAAATCTGTAGATCAAGTTGTATAGACAAATTTATTTAATCAGGCCAAGTCCAGGATATAGCAAAGAAATTTGATTGAGAACATTAATGATAAAATATGAATGTAAAACAATACGCGAGTACTACGGACTCTAATTATCTTAGCTGCCTGCATTAAGAAAAGTAATAACTTAAAACACAAGGGGAAATAAATTAAAAAGACAGAATGCTATCCCTATATCGAGGATAACATTCCGCCTTTCTTATATCTATGATTTATAGTTGCTGTTAGATTATTTTAAACGCTTTCGCAAAAGCGTAATA
>JALZUY010000034.1 GCA_023301395.1 Nonlabens sp. | reverse complement strand
GCTATGAAGTTAGCAAGTATTCCTTTAGGTAGTATTATTAGTTGTATTGAATTACATCCTGGTCAAGGTGCTGTTATAGCTCGTAGTGCAGGTTCTTTTGCTCAGTTAATGGCGAGAGATGGAAAGTATGCGACTGTTAAAATGCCTTCTGGTGAAACTAGATTAGTTCTTCAGCAATGTCTTGCTACTATTGGTGCTGTTTCAAATAGTGATCATCAATTAGTTGTTAGTGGTAAAGCTGGTAGATCTAGATGGTTAGGTAGAAGGCCTAGAACTCGCCCTGTTGTGATGAATCCTGTGGATCACCCAATGGGTGGTGGTGAAGGTAAGTCTTCAGGTGGTCATCCAAGATCCCGTAATGGTATACCTGCTAAAGGTTATCGTACACGTGATAAAAATAAAGCAAGTACTCAATATATTTTAGAACGTAGAAAGAAATAATTATGGCACGTTCATTAAAAAAAGGACCTTACGTATTCTATAAGTTGGAATCTAAGGTGGCTCAGAATGTTGAGTCCGGAAAAAAGACAGTTATTAAAACTTGGTCACGCGCATCTATGATTACTCCTGACTTTGTTGGGCAAACAATAGGTGTACACAACGGTAAGCAATTCATTCCGGTATATGTTACTGAGAATATGGTTGGTCATAAGTTGGGTGAATTCTCGCCGACAAGATCGTTTAGAGGTCATGCGGGAGCTAAGAATAAAGGAAAAAAGTAATCTAGGCTATGGGAGTTCGCAAAAAACAAATGGCTGAAAGGCTTAAGGAAGAAAAGAGAAGCGTTGCTTTTGCAAAGCTTAACAATTGTCCGACTAGTCCTCGTAAGATGAGATTAGTTGTAGATATAATTAGAGGTAAGAAGGTTGAAGATGCTTTAAATATTCTTAAATTTTCTTCTAAGGAGGCTGCACGCAGGTTGGATAAATTAGTGTTGTCTGCAATTGCAAATTGGCAAGCGAAAAATGAGGATGGTGATGTTGCTGAGGCTGGATTGTTTATAAAAGAGATAAGAGTAGATGGTGGTGCTATGTTAAAGAGATTGCGTCCTGCTCCTCAGGGTAGAGCTCATAGGATAAGAAAAAGATCTAATCACGTTACTATTGTGCTTGGTCAAACTAATAAAACTGAGGTTAACTAATATAGGATATGGGACAAAAAACTAATCCAATAGGAAATCGATTAGGTATCATCAGAGGATGGGAATCTAATTGGTATGGTGGTAATGATTACGGTGATAAGCTTGCTGAGGATAATAAAATTCGTAAATATATACATGCTCGTCTGTCAAAAGCGAGTGTGTCTAGAATTATTATTGAGCGTACTTTGAAACTAGTAACTGTTACAATTACTACTGCTCGACCTGGTATTATTATAGGTAAAGGTGGTCAAGAGGTTGATCGTCTTAAAGAAGAATTGAAAAAGATTACTGGTAAGGATGTTCAGATTAATATCCATGAGATAAAAAGACCTGAGTTGGATGCGCATCTTGTTGGTGCTAGTGTTGCTCGTCAAATAGAGAATAGAATATCTTATCGTCGTGCAATCAAGATGGCTATTGCTGCTGCAATGCGTATGAATGCTGAAGGTATTAAGATTCAAATTTCTGGTAGATTGAATGGTGCTGAAATGGCTCGTTCAGAGTCTTATAAGGATGGACGTATTCCGCTTTCAACATTTAGGGCTGATATAGATTATGCTCTTGTTGAAGCTCATACTACTTACGGTCGTTTGGGTGTTAAGGTTTGGATTATGAAAGGTGAGGTTTATGGTAAGCGTGAATTATCTCCATTAGCAGGATTATCAAAGAAACAAAGTAAATCAGATGGAGGTTCTGCCAATAGAGGTGGTAATCGTCGTCGAAGAAAATAATAGCTAGAGATGTTACAACCTAGAAAGACAAAGTTTAGAAAACAGCAGAAGGGTCGCATGAAGGGTAATTCCGGACGTGGTAGTGAGCTGGCTTATGGTACGTTTGGTATCAAATCATTAGATTCTGAATTTATTAATTCGCGTCAAATTGAAGCTGCACGTATTGCTGCTACACGTTTTATGAAAAGGGAAGGTTCTTTGTGGATTAAAATATTCCCTGATAAGCCTATCACTAAGAAGCCTCTTGAGGTACGTATGGGTAAAGGTAAGGGTGCTGTAGAGTATTGGGCTGCAGTTGTTAAGCCAGGTAGGATTTTATTTGAAATCTCGGGTGTTCCATTGGAAACAGCTAAGGAAGCCTTAAGGTTAGCGGCGCAGAAATTACCAGTTAAAACAAAATTTATAGTCGCTCGCGATTTTCAAGAATAGTATACAGTTATGAAACAATCAGAGGTTAAAGGTTATTCGGATACAGAGCTTTTAGATAAGCTGGCAGAATCCCAGAAGGTTTATGCGGATCTTAAGAGAACCCATATCGTTTCTCCATTGGAGAATCCTTCACAAATCAAGAGCTTGAGAAGAACTGTTGCTAGATTAAAAACGGCTATAAACAACCAGTAGACGAATTATATGGAAACTAGAAATTTAAGAAAAGAACGTATAGGTGTTGTGAGAAGTAATAAGATGGATAAAAGCATCGTTGTTGCGGAAGTTAAGAAGCAAAAACACCCTATGTATGGAAAGTTCGTTTTGAAGACTAAGAAGTATGTGGCTCATGATGAAAAAAATGAGTGTAATGAAGGTGATACAGTACGTATCATGGAAACACGTCCTTTGAGTAAGTCAAAAAACTGGAGATTAGTAGAAATTTTAGAAAGAGCTAAATAATGTTACAACAGGAATCAAGACTTAAAGTTGCTGATAATACAGGTGCCAAAGAGGTTTTATGTATTAGAGTATTAGGAGGTACCAAAAGAAGATATGCTTCTGTTGGTGATAAAATAGTTGTTTCTGTTAAGGAAGCTACACCAAATGGTAATATCAAAAAGGGTGCTGTTTCAACTGCAGTTGTTGTTAGAACTAAAAAAGAAGTTCGTCGTCCTGACGGTTCTTACATACGTTTTGATGATAATGCTTGTGTGTTGTTAACTCCTAACTCTGAGATGAGAGGAACACGTGTATTTGGTCCTGTAGCTAGAGAATTGCGTGATAAGCAGTTCATGAAGATTGTTTCATTGGCTCCAGAAGTATTATAAAAAAGATCATGGTAAAAGTTAAGATCAAAACAGGAGATAAAGTAAGAGTATTGGCTGGTGAGCATAAAGGTTCTGAAGGTCTTGTTACTCGTATTTTTAAGGAAAAAAATAAAGCCATCGTGGAAGGTGTAAATATGGTTTCTAAACATGAGAAGCCTAGTGCAACTAACCCACAAGGTGGAATTAAGGAAATGGAGGCTGCTCTTCAGATTTCTAACTTATCATTGATTGATAAGAATGGTAAAACCACAAGAATTGGTTACCGTATGGAAGATGATAAGAAGGTTCGATTTGCGAAATCAACAAACGAAGTTATTTAAGTCATGTCATATATTCCTAGACTCAAGACAGAATATAAGGAGCGCATTGCGTCTGCTTTAAAAGAGGAATTCGGTTACGTAAACGTAATGGAAATACCTAAATTACAAAAGATAGTGCTTAGCCGTGGTGTTGGTGCTGCGGTGGCCGATAAAAAATTAATCGATTATGCTCTTGAGGAGTTTACAACGATTACTGGACAGAAGGCTGTTGCGACTTTGTCAAAGAAAGATGTAGCCTCTTTTAAATTACGTAAAGGCATGCCAATTGGTGTGAAGGTTACCTTAAGAGGGGAGCGTATGTACGAGTTTTTGGATAGACTTGTAACTGTAGCTCTTCCTCGTGTTAGAGATTTTCAGGGTATAAAAGCTAATGGTTTTGATGGGCGTGGTAATTACAATTTAGGAATTACGGAGCAGATCATTTTCCCTGAGATAAATATAGATAAAGTTAATAAAATTTCTGGAATGGATATTACATTTGTTACCAGTGCAGAAACAGATAAGGAAGCGAAATCTTTATTGGGTGAGCTAGGCTTACCATTTAAAAAGGACTAAGAAATGGCAAAGGAATCAATGAAAGCGCGTGAGCGCAAGCGTGAAGCTGTAGTAGCTAAGTATGCTGATAAACGTAAGGCGTTAAAGGAAACTGGGGATTATGAAGGTCTTCAAAAGTTACCTAAAAATGCTTCACCTATTAGAATGCATAATAGATGTAAGCTCACTGGACGTCCGAAAGGTTATATGAGACAGTTTGGTATCTCACGTGTAATGTTCAGAGAAATGGCAAATCAAGGTTTAATCCCAGGTGTTAAAAAAGCAAGTTGGTAAACGGCTTAAAGATAGAATTATGAATACAGATCCAATTGCAGATTATCTAACTAGAGTCAGGAATGCAACACTTGCTAATCATCGTGTTGTTGATATACCTTCCTCGAAGTTGAAAAAAGAGATTACGAAAATTCTTTTTGATCAAGGTTATATTCTTAGTTATAAGTTTGAAGAGCTCTCTGCTCAAGATAACATTAAAATAGCTCTTAAGTATGATCGTGAAACTAAGGAATCGGTTATTAAGGATATACAAAGATTAAGTAAGCCTGGTTTACGTAAGTATGCAGGTGCTGGTGAATTACCAAGAATTCTTAATGGTCTTGGTGTTGCTATTGTTTCAACAAGTAAAGGTGTTATGACTGACAAACAAGCTCGTGCTGAAAATGTCGGTGGTGAAGTTCTTTGTTACGTTTACTAAAATATTTAGATATGTCAAGAATAGGAAATAATCCGGTAGCTATTCCAGCTGGTGTCAGTGTAAAAATTGATAACGGAGTTATATATGTAGAAGGCAAGTTAGGTAAGCTTGTTCAAGAGTACTCTGATGTGATTGTTAAGATTGAAGGTGATGTTGTTCTTGTAACACGTCCATCTGATTCTAAGGACCACAAGTCAAAACATGGGCTTTATCGTTCACTTGTTTTTAATATGATCGCTGGTGTTTCTATTGGATGGTCTAAGGAGTTGGAATTGGTTGGTGTAGGTTATAGAGCTTCTAATCAAGGTCAAGTTTTAGATTTGGCTTTAGGTTTTTCGCATAACATTGTTTTAGATATTGCTCCTGAAGTTAAAGTGGAGACGATTTCTGAGAAAGGAAAGAATCCTGTAATAAAATTAACTTCTTTTGATAAACAACTTGTTGGACAAGTTGCGGCAAAGGTTCGTTCTTTTAGAAGACCTGAACCATATAAAGGAAAAGGAGTTAAATTTGTAGGTGAACAATTAAGAAGAAAAGCTGGTAAATCAGCATAATACAATATTATTATGGCATTTTCAAAGTCTGAAAGAAGAAATAAAATACGTAGAAGAATACGTAAAACTGTATCTGGTACTGCTGTTAGACCACGTTTATCGGTTTACCGTAGTAATAAAGAGATTTATGCTCAGATAATAAATGACGTGGATGGTCTAACCATAGCTTCGGCTTCATCTAGGGAGATAAAGGTTACTGGTGAGAAGATTGTTATTGCTAAAGAAGTAGGTAAGTCGGTTGCAGAAAAAGCAAAGAATGCTGGTATTAGTACTGTCTCATTTGACAGAGGTGGATACCTTTATCATGGTCGTGTTTTATCTCTTGCTGAAGGTGCTAGGGAAGCTGGGCTTAATTTTTAATTACAAACATTTTAATAATGTACCAAAAATATAAAAACGTAGAATTAGTTAAACCAAGTGGTCTTGATCTTAAAGATCGTTTAGTAGGTGTTCAACGTGTTACTAAAGTAACAAAAGGTGGTCGTACTTTTGGATTCTCTGCTATTGTTGTGGTTGGAGATGAAAATGGTGTTGTAGGTCAAGGTTTAGGTAAATCTAAGGAGGTTTCTGAAGCTATATCCAAGGCTGTAGAAGATGCAAAGAAAAACTTGGTAAGAATCCCTTTGGTTAAAGGGTCTATACCTCATCAACAAAAGGGTAAGTATGGTGGAGCTAGAGTTCTGTTAATACCTGCAGCTACTGGTACTGGTGTTATTGCTGGTGGTGCTATTCGCGCTGTTTTAGAGGCTGTTGGTGTACATGATGTTCTATCTAAGAATCAGGGTTCTTCTAATCCTCACAATGTTGTAAAGGCTACTTTTGATGCTTTGTTACAGTTACGTAATGCGTATACAGTTGCTAAGCAAAGAGGTGTATCATTAGATAAAGTGTTTAACGGTTAATCATATTATAATGGCAAAGTTGAAAGTAAAAAAAGTTCGTAGTGCGATTAAGAGACCATTAAGACAAAAGAGAACTCTTGAGGCTCTTGGTTTAAGGAAAATTAATCAAGTAGTAGAGCATGATGATACTCCTGTTATTCAGGGTATGATTGCAAAAGTTGAACATTTAGTCTCGGTTGAGAAGGCTTAAAAAATTATAAGATGAGTTTAAATAATCTTAAACCTGCTGCAGGTTCAGTGAAAAAATCGGCCAAAATAATTGGTCGTGGACAAGGTTCTGGTAAAGGTGGTACAGCCACTCGTGGTCATAAAGGTGCAAAGTCGCGTTCTGGGTATTCTAAGAAAATCGGTTTTGAAGGTGGTCAAATGCCTCTTCAGAGACGTGTGCCAAAGTTTGGTTTCACAAATATTAATCGTAAAGATTATGCTGGTGTTAACTTAGATACTTTACAAGCTTATGTTGATGCAGGCCGTTTGTCGGATATTATTACTTTAGATAATCTGGTAGAACAACGTTTAGTTGGTAAGAAAGATTTAGTTAAAATCTTAGGGAGAGGTGATCTTAATGCTACGATTAATGTAACAGCACATAAATTTACTGCTACAGCTAAAGCTGCTATTGAATCAGCTGGTGGTCAGGTCCAAACTATATAATTACATTTAGATGAAATTAATAAACACTTTAAAGAACATTTGGAATATTGAGGAACTGAAGGATCGTATTATTATGACTTTCAGTTTGCTTCTTGTTTATCGTTTTGGTGCTCAAGTTGTGCTTCCTGGAATAGATTCTAGTAAGCTTGCTAGTTTTTCCGAAAATTTTGAAGGTGGTGGAATAGGATTCGTTTTAAATGCATTTACTGGTGGTGCTTTCTCGAATGCATCTGTTTTTGCTTTGGGTATTATGCCTTATATATCTGCTAGCATTGTTGTTCAATTGATGGGAATTGCAATTCCTTATTTACAGAAGCTTCAAAAAGAAGGTGCTAGTGGTCAGAAAAAAATTAATCAGATTACGCGTTGGTTGACAATTGGAATTTGTTTAATACAAGCTCCTAGTTATTTGTTAAGTTTAGGTACATTAGGGGTTCCTGCTAATGCCTACTTAATGCCTGAGAATATGACATTATTCCTAGTTAGTAGTACAATTATTCTTGTTACTGGTTGTGTTTTTGCTATGTGGTTGGGTGAAAAAATTACTGATAAAGGTATTGGTAATGGTATTTCATTACTTATAATGGTAGGTATTATTGCTACATTGCCACAGGCATTTGTACAAGAAGTTGCCGCTAGGATAACTGGATCGGGTGGTGTTATGTTGGTTCTAGTTGAGTTGTTAGTATGGTTTGTTGTAATTCTTCTTTGTATTATGTTAGTAATGGCTGTTCGAAAAATTCCAGTGCAGTATGCTAGAAGAGCTGCTTCTGGTGGTTACGAAAAGCATGAAGAAGGTTCTAGACAATTTATTCCTTTGAAATTAAATGCATCTGGTGTAATGCCTATTATATTTGCACAAGCTATTATGTTTGTTCCGGCTGCTTTAGGTCAATTGGATACTTCGTGGGCATCAACTGTTCAAACGGCTTTTGGTGATATTTTTGGTTTTTGGTATAATTTTGTTTTTGCTTTGTTAATTATAATATTTACTTATTTTTATACTGCTATTACGGTTCCAACTAACAAAATGGCTGATGATTTAAAAAGAAATAGTGGTTTTATTGCAGGGATTCGACCGGGAACTGAAACTGCAGATTATTTAGATAAAATCATGTCGCAAATTACATTGCCAGGTTCTATATTTTTAGCGATAGTTGCTATTTTCCCAGCATTTGTCTCTTTAATAGGTGTTACACAGCAATGGGCTTTGTTCTATGGTGGAACTTCATTATTAATTATGGTGGGTGTGGCAATAGATACAATGCAACAAATTAATTCTTACTTGTTGAATCGTCATTATGATGGATTAATAAAAACAGGAAAGAATAGAAAAGCAGTAGCATAATGGCAAAGCAATCAGCAATTGAACAAGATGGTTCAATAACAGAAGCATTATCAAATGCAATGTTTAGAGTGGAATTGGAAAATGGTCACGTGGTTACGGCACACATATCTGGAAAGATGCGTATGCATTATATCAAGTTACTACCAGGAGATAAAGTAAAATTAGAAATGAGTCCTTACGATTTAACGAAAGCAAGGATCACTTATAGATACTAATATGAAAGTAAGAGCATCCATTAAAAAGAGAAGTGCTGATTGTAAAATAGTACGTCGTAAAGGACGTCTTTATGTAATCAACAAAAAGAATCCGAAATTTAAACAAAGACAAGGTTAAGCTATGGCTAGAATTGCAGGGGTAGATATACCTAAAAATAAGCGTGGAGAGGTTTCTTTAACCTACATATACGGGATTGGACGTAATCGTGCAAAACAAGTTCTTATCGATACAGGAGTTGGCTTAGATAAAAAAGTTAATGATTGGAATGATGATGAAATTGGTAAGATTCGTACAGCAATTGGTGAGTTTACTATTGAAGGTGAACTTAGATCAGAGACGCAGCTTAATATTAAGCGTCTTATGGATATTGGTTGTTACAGAGGTATTCGTCACAGATCTGGTCTTCCATTAAGAGGTCAGCGTACTAAGAATAATTCTCGTACACGTAAAGGAAAACGTAAGACTGTTGCTAATAAGAAAAAAGCAACTAAATAATAACTAATTGATATGGCAAAGTCTAAAACAGTATCAAAAAAACGTAAAGTAATTGTAGAATCAGTTGGTGAGGCTCATATCTCATCATCTTTTAACAATATCCTAGTTTCTTTGACTAACAAAAAGGGAGAAGTTATTTCATGGTCTTCTGCAGGTAAAATGGGATTCCGTGGTTCAAAGAAAAACACCCCTTATGCAGCTCAATTAGCAGCTGAGGATTGTTCGAAAGTAGCACATGAGGCTGGATTACGTAAGGTTAAAGCTTACGTTAAAGGTCCTGGTAATGGTCGTGAGAGTGCTATTCGTAGTATTCACAATTCTGGTATAGAAGTTACAGAGATTATTGATGTGACTCCTTTACCTCATAATGGTTGTCGTCCACCGAAACGTCGTAGAGTTTAAATTAATTAATTATTAACAACGAGTTGTTATTAGACTGTCGAAGGATATTGACCTGAATTCACAGTACACTGCTCAATAAATTTTGTAAAATGGCAAGATATAGAGGTCCTAAGGCAAAAATTGCACGTCGATTCAGAGAACCAATTTTTGGCCCTAGTAAAGCTTTGGAGAAGAAAAACTATCCTCCAGGTATGCACGGTAACGCAAGGCGCCGTGGTAAAGAATCTGAATATGCTGTTCAGCTTAAAGAAAAGCAAAAAGCTAAGTACACTTATGGTGTTCTTGAGAAGCAATTTAGATTAATGTTTCATAAAGCAGTACGTAGTAATGGTATTACTGGTGAAGTACTTCTTCAATTATGTGAATCTCGTTTAGATAATGTAGTTTATAGAATGGGTGTTGCAAGAACTCGTCGAGGAGCTCGTCAATTGGTTTCTCATCGTCATATGACAGTGAATGGTGAGTTGGTAAATATTCCATCTTATCAATTGAAGCCAGGTGATATTGTTGCTGTTCGTGAGAAATCCAAATCTTTAACTGCAATTGATTATTCTTTATCGAGTAATGAACGTGTTTATGACTTCATTACGTTTAATAAGGCTAGCATGTCAGGTACTTATGTTAGTGTTCCTGAAAGAATGCAAATTCCTGAGAACATTAAGGAGCAGTTAATAGTTGAACTTTACTCTAAATAATATTTAACCCACAAAGTAATCTTATGGCAATATTAAATTTCCAAAAGCCGGATAAAGTAATCATGATTGATTCTACCGATTTTGAAGGTAAATTCGAATTCAGACCGTTAGAACCAGGTTATGGTCTTACTGTGGGAAATGCTCTTCGCAGAGTGTTACTTTCTTCTCTTGAAGGATTTGCAATCACTTCTGTTCGTATTGAAGGTGTAGATCATGAATTTTCTACTATTCAAGGTGTCGTTGAAGATGTTACTGAGATCATATTGAATTTTAAACAAGTTAGATTCAGAAGACAAATTGACGAGGTTGATAGTGAGGTAGTTAATATTTCATTTTCAGGTAAAGATGCATTTACTGCTGGTGATATGCAAAAGTATATTTCTGGTTTTCAAGTGCTAAATCCAGAAATGGTGATTTGTAATACGGAATCTTCTGTTAATTTAAATCTTGAGTTAACCATTGAAAAAGGAAGAGGTTATGTTCCTGCTGAAGAGAATAAAAATGCAAATGCTGCTATAGGTACTATAGCTATTGATTCTATATTTACTCCTATTAAAAATGTAAAATATAGTATTGAGAATTATAGAGTTGAACAAAAAACTGATTATGAGAAATTAGTTTTTGAAATTTCAACGGATGGTAGTATTCATCCTAAGCAAGCTTTAACAGAGGCTGCCAAAACTCTTATCCATCACTTCATGTTATTCTCTGATGAGCGTATTACACTTGAAGCTGATGAGATTGCTCAAACCGAAACTTATGATGAAGAGAGTCTTCACATGAGACAACTGCTTAAGACTAAACTTGTCGATATGGAGCTTTCCGTACGTGCATTGAATTGTCTTAAAGCTGCTGAAGTTGAAACATTAGGAGATTTAGTTTCCTATAATAAGAATGACTTAATGAAGTTTAGAAACTTCGGAAAGAAATCTCTAACTGAACTAGAAGAATTAGTGAATGTTAAAGGACTTAACTTTGGAATGGATTTATCAAAATATAAACTCGACCGTGACTAGTTAATTCTAGTTATAGAAACAAAATAAGATGAGACACGGAAAGAAATTTAATCACTTAGGTAGAAAAACAGCACACCGTAAGGCTATGCTAGCAAATATGGCTTGTTCACTTATTGAACACAAGCGCATAAATACTACCGTTGCAAAGGCTAAAGCTGTAAAGAAGTTTGTTGAGCCACTTATAACTAAATCTAAAGAAGATACTACTCACAATCGTAGACAAGTGTTTGCTAAACTTAGAAGTAAAGAATCTGTTACTGAATTGTTCAGGGAGGTTTCTTCTAAAATTGGTGATCGTCCAGGTGGATATACACGTATCGTGAAATTAGGTAATCGTTTAGGTGATAATGCTGACATGGCAATGATTGAGCTTGTTGATTTTAATGAAATTTACAATCCCAATGAAGGTAAAAAGAAAACTACTCGTCGTAGCCGTCGTGGTAGTTCTAATGCTGCTCCAGTAGAAACAACGGAAAACACAAATGAAGAAGAGTAAAATCTTTAACAATATGTAGATAAAAGGATCAATGCTTTCGCATTGATCCTTTTTTTTTGAATTATTTTTGACAAACAATTGGTATTATGGGATATTTAAATAAAAAAGATGCTGTTATATTATTAGCAGATGGTACAATTTTTCACGGTAAAGCTATAGGTGATGGTGGTACTGCTACTGGTGAAATTTGTTTTAATACTGGAATGTCGGGTTATCAGGAGGTCTTCACCGATCCTTCATATACAGGTCAGATAATGGTAACCACTAATCCTCATATAGGTAATTACGGTGTTACAGGAGACGATGCAGAATCTGATTCTGTGAAGATTGCTGGTTTAATTTGTAAAAATTTCTCTGAAGAATTTTCAAGACCTGCGGCTCAATCGGCGTTATTTGATTACTTAAATGAAAAGAAGTTGGTAGTTTTATCTGACGTGGATACCAGAGCTCTTGTTAGATATATTAGAGATAATGGTGCTCAAAATGCTATTATTTCTACTGAAGTTTCTGACATGAAGGCTCTAAAGAGTCAACTAGATAATGTTCCTAGCATGAAAGGACTTGAGTTAGCCTCAAAAGTTTCATGTACTGAACCTTATTTTTATGGAGACAAAAATGCTACATATAAAATTGCTGCTTTAGATTTAGGAATCAAAAGTAATATTTTACGCAATTTGGCTTCTCGTGGTGCTTATATTAAGGTCTTTCCTTATAATTCTACTTTTGAAGAGATGTCTGCTTTTAATCCTGATGGATTTTTTATATCCAACGGACCAGGTGATCCCGAACCTTTGAAGGAAACAATTGAAACTGCAAAGAATATCATTGATTCTAATCAACCATTATTTGGTATTTGTCTTGGTCATCAAATAATGGCTCAAGCTATGAATGTACCTACCTATAAAATGCATAATGGTCATAGAGGTATCAATCACCCAATTAAAAATTTGATAACAGGTAAAGGTGAAATAACCTCTCAAAATCATGGATTCGCTATCGATAAAGAAGCGGCTCAATCAAATAAAAATATTGAAATAACACATATTCATCTTAATGATGATACAGTTGCTGGAATAAGAATAAAAGGGAAACCTTGTTTCTCGGTTCAATATCATCCTGAAGCTGGTCCTGGTCCTAATGATGCAACTTATCTTTTCGATCAGTTTATAGATTTAATTAAAACAACTAAAAAACAAACCGCATGAGTACTATAATTGATGTACACGCAAGGCAAATATTTGATTCAAGAGGAAACCCTACTGTAGAGGTAGATGTAATTACTTCCAACGGAGTTGTGGGAAGAGCTGCTGTGCCATCAGGCGCTTCTACTGGAGAGCATGAGGCTGTGGAATTACGTGATGGTGGTGACTCTTATATGGGCAAAGGAGTTGGTAAGGCTGTTAACAATGTAAACACATTTATCGCACAAGAACTTATGGGTACATCCGTATTTGATCAGCAAGATATTGATCAATTAATGATAGATCTTGATGGTACGCCTAATAAAGCAAAATTGGGTGCAAACGCTATTCTAGGTGTTTCATTGGCATGTGCAAAAGCTGCTGCAATAGAGCTAGGACAACCACTATATAAATATATAGGAGGTATGAGCGCTTGTACACTTCCTGTTCCTATGATGAATATCATTAACGGTGGTTCTCACAGTGATGCACCTATTGCTTTTCAAGAATTTATGGTTATGCCTGTGGAAGCTGATAGTTTTTCTCATGCACTACAAATGGGAACTGAAATATTTCATCATTTAAAGAAAGTATTACACGATCGTGGATTGAGTACTGCTGTTGGAGATGAAGGTGGTTTTGCACCTACACTTGATGGAACTGAAGACGCATTGGATACTATTCTTAAAGCAATAGTAAACGCTGGTTACACACCAGGTAAAGACGTAATGATAGCCTTAGATTGTGCTGCTGCAGAATTCTTTGTGAACGGTAAATATGACTATACTAAATTTGAAGGAGCAACTGGTGTAATACGTTCAAGTAAAGAACAGGCGGAGTATTTAACTTCCCTTGCAGACAAGTATCCTATTATTTCTATTGAAGATGGAATGGACGAAAACGACTGGGAAGGATGGAAAATTTTAACAGACCTAGCTGGTCATAAAGTACAGTTAGTTGGTGATGATTTGTTTGTTACAAATGTAGAGCGACTTTCTCGTGGTATAAAAGAAGGAATAGCAAATTCAATTCTTATCAAGGTAAATCAAATAGGAACTTTAACTGAAACTATTGCAGCTGTAACCATGGCTCATAAAGCAGGATTCACATCAGTTATGTCGCATAGAAGTGGTGAGACTGAAGATAACACGATTGCAGATCTCGCTGTAGCTCTTTCTACAGGACAGATTAAAACAGGTAGTGCTTCACGTTCAGATCGCATGGCAAAGTACAATCAACTACTTCGTATAGAAGAGGAATTGAGCGACAGTGCTTATTATCCTGCTCGTAACGCTTTTCAACACTAAAAGTTAACTAATTACGCTTTCGCGAAAGCAGACTTCTTAAAAGCCACTCCAGATAGAGTGGCTTTATTTCATCGATGAAATACTCGTTTATCAATCAAAAAACCTGATTTATCGTTTAAAAGTTGTTTTTATCGTTTTAGTGTCGGATTATTACAATCCCCAAAAACGATTAAACATGAAAAAAATAGTACTTATTCTTGCATTATTTTCCATAGTATTTTCAAATGCTCAAGTTATATGGAAAACTTCAGAGGAATCTCAGCTTCAGAAAGTTGATGAATCTCAACGACCTATTAAACCATCTCTTTATAGTCTATATGAAATTGATGCAACAGAATTGTCTAATAAACTAGCAGGTGCGGTAGATCGTTTTGAAAGAAGTAATTCAATTAAAGTTGATTTTCCGATCGGTGATGATCAATTTGAAACTTTTGAGGTGTACACCTCTGGAGCGATGTCTAAAGAACTGGCTTTACAATACCCAAACATTCAATCCTATTTTGGGAAGAGTTCCAATGGCGGTATTAATAAAATCTACTTTACGATTACTCCACAAGGTTTTAGAGGTGTAATCACGGGAGAAAAGATTTTATATATGGATCCATTTGCTAAAACTACACCAGATCAAATCATGATTTATGACCGTCAAGATTTGAGACGCACTGATAATACTGATTTTAGATGTGAGGTAGAGGATACAGGATTGTCTAGTAGTATTGAGGATATTGATACTACGGATAATGCAAAGGCATTTCAAGATTTAACTTTTAGAACTTATGAGATTGCAGTTGCTGTGGCATCTGAGTATAGTGCATATCACGATGATGGAAATGCAGCAAATGGTGACGCTAGATCTGATGCGCTTGCAGGTGTTGTTACAACCATGACACGTGTGAATTCGGTTTTTGAACAAGAGATGTCTATAAGATTCTCATTAGTACCAAATAATAATTTATTGATTTATGTAAATGGTGATAATGGAGCTGGAGATAATGATCCTTATGATAATTATTCTGGAAGTCAAATGTTAGGAGTAAATACATCAAATATCAATGGTATTATAGGTAGTTCAAATTATGATATAGGTCATGTGTTTTCTACTGGTGGTGGTGGTATTGCTTCTAATTCTAGATGTAATACTAACAATCAAGGTAGAGGAGTAACTGGAATTGTAACACCTGAGTTTGATCCATTTGATATTGATTATGTATGTCATGAAATAGGACACCAGTTTGGTGCTGGACATACGTACTACAATCCATGTTTTGGTAGTCCTGGTCCAGTTCCTTATGAAACAGGTAGTGCTTCTACTATAATGGGTTATGCAGGTATTTGTACGCCTAATGTTCAAGAGAATAGTGATGCTTATTTCCATCTTATTAGTTTATTTGAAATGCATAATGCATTGGCATCTGATACTTGTGATACTCAAATTTCATTAGGTAGTAATAATCCAACCGCTCCTACATCGACAAATGATGGTAATAAAACTATTCCAAGAATGACACCATTTAAATTAACAGCTTCCTCAAATACTCCAGATGCTGGAGAAGTTTATACTTATAATTGGGAAGAGTTAGAAAATGGTAGTGCTTCAGGTACAGGAGCTACTCAGCCACCTCTTTCTACTAATAGTACTGGACCTTTATTTAGAACTAAATTTCATACTATAAGCCCAACGAGATATTTTCCGAATTTAGATGATTTAGTAAACGGAGTTTCTCCTACATGGGAAGTATTACCTAATGTATCTAGAGAGATCAAGTTTTTTTGTACAGTTAGAGATAATAATCCTAATGGTGGACAAACGGAGTTTGGAGGTTTAACACTAGATGTAGGTGCAGCTGGTCCTTTAACTATAAACTCGCCTAGTTCTTCGGCAGTTTGGTATGAAGGTGAAAACAGAACTATTACATGGAATGTTAATGGCACAGGATCTTCTATTTACGCTTCTAACGTAGCTATTAAACTTTCTATTGATGGTGGATATACCTATCCAACGACTTTACTAGCTTCAACCGCAAATGATGGAAGTGCTACTATAAGCTTGCCTACAGGGATTGTAACTACTCAGGCTCGCATAATGGTTGAGGCAGTAGGAAATTATTTCTTTAATATTTCTGATAGTGATTTTGAAATTAAAGAAGGAACTTTTGAATTAACAGCTAGTCAAGATTTCATGACTACATGCCAGCCTGCAGATGCTACTTATACTTTTAACTATAACGCAGCACCAGGATTCAATGAAACAGCAACTTTTAGTTTGAATAACTTGCCAGCATCAATGAATCATTCATTTAGTCCTGCGACTCGCGACTCTAGTGGTATAGTTATGTTAACTATTACTGATACAGATACTGTAGATGCAGATCAATATGATTTACAAATAAATGCTTCAACATCGAGTGCTACTATTAATATGGGTCTTGATTTTAAAATATTTACGGGTGATGTAGGTGAGGTGATTTTAACAGCTCCTTTAAATGGTGCTGGAAATCAGGTTTCAAATCCTTTATTAGTTTGGGATGATCTTACAAGCGCATCAAGTTATTTAGTGGAAGTTTCTGAATCAAGTCTATTTAATACTATTGAAGAAAGTGCTACTATAAATGGAGCAAATGAGTATCAAACAACGCAATTAGATTTTAGTAAGATATACTACTGGAGAGTAACTCCTACAAATGATTGTAACGCTGGTTCCATTGCCTCCATTGCATCTTTTCAAACAGCGCAGGATGTTTGTAATACGTATACAAATGAGTATTTCGAGAATAATGATAACGTTTGGGAAACAGATGTAAATGCAGTAAGTGCTAGAATGGATATCCCAGATGATATTGAAATTACTCAAGTAAGTTTTTATATGGATGCAACGCATGGAAATGCAAATCATATTAAAATGCAGTTCAGCTCTCCTACAGGTAGATTTGCCGAGGTGTATAACAGAGATTGTACGAGTAAAGGTAGTTTTGATCTAACGGTATCAGATTCTGGAACTTTACCATTTCAATGTGGTGATAATTCAGGAGCTGCAAATACTATTACTGGAGTACTAAGACCTAGTCAAGCTTTTTCAAGATTTAACGGTTTAAGTGCTCAGGGAGAATGGGTTTTATTAGCTACTGACCGCACTTCTGGAACTGGAGGAACATTTAATGAATTTGCTATGACTGTTTGTGGTAGACTTCAATATGTGAATGATATAAATAACAATAGAAATAACCTATTAACTATTTCTTATGGTACCTCACAAATTATCGATCAATCATTACTGAGAACTCAGCAAACAGGAACTACAAATGCAAATATGGAGTATGTTGTTACAAAATTACCGCAACAAGGTAGTTTAGAGCTTAGTTCTACAGCTCTTAACTTAGGTGATACTTTTACTCAAGCAGACCTTAATAATGATAGAATTCAATACAATCACAGTTCAACTGAATTTGTGCTTGCTGATAGTTTTGATTTCACCGTTAAAGGATTATCAAATACATTGATGAATGCTGAGACTTTTGATATAGCAATTGAAGAGCCTACATTGATTTATGACTTTGGCTGGACTCCTTTTGCGCCAAATGTTGAGACAGGTTCACTCAATGCTCAGGTGGTTAATGGCCTTGCTACTCTTACTACCGATGCTAAAATCAATAATTTTGATATTATCGGTTCTGCAAATAGTATTCTATTAAATACAAGCTTTACTATTTATGGAGACGTATCTATTGAAGGTTACTTGGGAGCAATGGATGGGCAATTACTATTTGAAGGTAGTACTGCTCAATCTATTTCTGGTGATGGTTTTATAGACGTGGATCGATTGTTAGTATCAAATGCCAATGGACTTACATTTAATACGATAGTTAATATTCACGGTTTATTATCACCATCAAATAGTGTTATAAATACAAACGGTAATATTGTTTTTCGTAGTGATGTAGACGGATCAGGTCAATTAGATAATGCAGGAAGTGCAACGATCAATGGAGAAGTTATGGTGGAACGATTTATTCCAGCAAAAAGAGCGTTCAGACTATTAGCTTCATCAGTAAATTCAACGAGTTCCATTTATGAAAACTGGCAAGAGAGCGGTTCATCGACAGCAGGTCTAGGAACACATATTACTGGATCTACCACTGGCTCAAACGGATTTGACACGACAGTGTCTGGAGGGAATTCTATGTTTGGGTTTGATAATAACAATCAGAGTTGGACCACAGCGTCAAACACTGATATGACTAACCTAGCTATAGGAACACCATATAGGCTTATGGTTAGAGGTGATAGAACTATTGATCTTACTACTAATAATGCAACACCTACTAATACAAAACTAAGAGCAACAGGATCACTTCATACCGGTAACCATATTCAAAGCGCAACTACTGCAAATGGAGATTATGTAATGATAGCAAACCCTTACCAAGCGATAGTTGATTTTAAAACGGTACTTAATGATGCATCTACAAGTGGTGTAAATGCTAACTTTGTATATTACTGGGATCCTAACTTAAATACTAGAGGTGGTTATGCAACTATTGATATGAGCACCTTAAATGGAGATGCTATTCCTTCTTCAAGTAATGCAAATAAGTTCTTACAACCTGGTCAAGCGTTATTTGTTCAAGCAACAAGCGCTTCAAGTATAACATTTAAAGAATCGCATAAAAGTGTAGATGCAGACTTAGATAACATATTTAACCAACCACAGCTACAATCTAGTATTATGATTTCATTAATAGAGCGTAACAGTCAAGTGTTAATGGATCAAACAGTGTTGAGGTTTAATGCAAGTCATAACGCACAAAATGATTCTAGTGATGCTTTGAAGTTTTATAACCAGGATGAAACTCTAGGAACGGTAAATAGCGGTATGAATTTGAGTATTAATAAAACAACAGTACCTGCTCTCGGAGATCGATTAGTCTTGCTTACAGATCGTTTTAGAAATACGATGTATACATTTAATGTAAACGTTGATGGTGTTCTAGGAACTCAAGCTGTTTTATTAGATACCTACACAGGACAGCGTACAGCTTTAAATAGTGGTTCAAACTCTGTAGATTTTGATGTAATCTCAGGCGACGCTGCAAGCAATGATATCAACAGGTTTGAGATTTTGTTTGAAAATAGCACATTGAGTTCTGGTGATTCAAGATTACAAAATGAACTAGTGTTATTCCCTAATCCAGTTACAAACGGTCAATTTACTTTACAAAGTAGCTTGTTGAACGGTAAAGATGTAACAGTGAATTTATATAATGTATTGGGTCAATTGATCCATAGTCAAGAGGCAACCTTTAATAATAGCTTAATTATTCAACCACAAGTTGATTTAAGCAGTGGAATGTACCTAGCTAGAGTTTCTACTCAAGATGAAACAGCAACTTTACAAGTGATTGTAAAATAGTGTTTGATTAAGTTTTTGGGAACTATCAAACAGTTGAACGGCGATCTTTTTAGATCGCCGTTTTTTATGGAGTAGTATTATTACGCTTTCGCGAAAGCGAGATTAAAAAACTTCAAAAACCCTTCAATCTTTATAGATACACAAGCATAAATTATAAATCATAGGTTAAAAACAGAAAATTATCCTAAAACTCTCAAATATCTACTCCTGATTAACGACAACTTAACGGTCTATGTATTATTTTTGAAGTAGTTAAAACATAGAAAGAAAATGTCAGAAAAAGCGATTTTAGAATTTGACGGGAAAAAATATGAATTTCCTGTAATCACTGGAACAGAAAACGAGAAAGCCATAGATATAAAGGCTCTAAGAGGTTCAACAGGTGGTCTTACCACAATTGATCCTGGATATAAAAATACAGGTAGTTGTGAGAGTGCGATTACATTCCTTAACGGAGAAGAAGGTATTCTTAGATATCGTGGATATTCCATTGAAGAACTTGCTGATAAAGCAGATTTTCTAGAAGTAGCATTTTTATTGATTTTTGGTGAATTGCCTACAGCAGCTCAACTAGAGAAATTTCAAAATGATATTAAAGCAAACTCTCATGTAGATGAAGACATTAAGAAAATATTAGATGGTTTTCCTAAAACGGCGCACCCTATGGGTGTTCTTTCTTCTTTAACAAGTGCTCTTATTGCTTTTAATCCTAAAGCGGTAAATGTAGATAGTGAAGAAGAGATGTATGGAGCAGTTTGTAACATTATGGGTAAATTCCCAGTTCTTGTTGCATGGGCATTGAGAAAACGTACTGGACAGCCTCTTGATTATGGAGATGATAGTTTAGGTTATGTAGACAACATCCTTAAGATGATGTTTAAGAAGCCTAATTCAGAATATGTTATAGATCCTATAGTGTCAAACTCACTAGATAAATTGTTAATCCTTCATGCAGACCATGAGCAAAACTGTTCTACAAGTACAGTTCGTATCGTAGGTTCTTCTCATGCTGGTCTTTTTGCTAGTTTAAGTGCTGGTATATCTGCACTTTGGGGACCATTACATGGTGGAGCAAATCAGGCAGTTCTTGAAATGCTAGAAGCAATCAAGGAAGATGGTGGCGATACTAAAAAGTATATGGCCAAGGCTAAGGATAAAAGTGATCCATTCCGTTTAATGGGATTCGGTCACAGAGTATATAAAAACTTTGATCCACGTGCTAAGATTATTAAAGTAGCTGCTGACGATGTTCTTGAAGCACTAGGTGTAGATGATCCTATTCTGGAAATTGCAAAAGGACTAGAACAAGAAGCACTAAATGATCCTTATTTTGTAGATCGTAAATTATATCCTAATGTAGATTTCTATTCAGGTATTATTTACCGCGCAATGGGAATACCTGTTGAGATGTTTACAGTAATGTTTGCACTAGGTCGTTTACCAGGTTGGATCGCACAATGGAAAGAAATGCGTGAGAATAAAGAGCCTATCGGTAGACCACGTCAGGTTTATACAGGTGAAAACTTGAGACCATTTAAAGAAGCTTCAAAAAGATAATTCTTTTAATAATAAAATTCAAAACTCCTTAGTGCTTTGCACTAAGGAGTTTTTTTTGTTTAAATAACTATGGTTGATAATCTCTATGGTTATGTCATGAAAAATAGGGTAGTATATTATTAAATTCGCAATATGAATAAAATGAACCTTAATGTAAATGACGAGACGTCGCGATTGCGCTCTGTTGTTCTAGGAACAGCATCAAGTAATGGCCCAACGCCAGCGCTTGAAGATGCCTATGATCCTAAATCCAGACAGCATATCCTATCTGGAACATATCCTACAAATGAGGATATGATGGTCGAGATGGCAGCTGTAAACGCAGTTTTTGAAAAGTATGATGTTGAGGTATTACGACCAGAACTTATTAAGGATTGCAACCAGATTTTCACAAGAGACATAGGTTTTGTAATTGATAATGTATTTGTAAAAGCAAATATTCTTCCAGATCGTGAGGAAGAGATTGATGCTATTCAATACATCATTGATCAAATGAATCCTGATCATGTTATAAGACCACCTGAAGAGGTTCATATTGAAGGTGGAGATGTCATGTTACATGGCGATTATATCTTTGTAGGGACTTATCGAGGAGCTGATTATGCAGACTATATCATTGCCCGTACAAATATTGAGGCCGTAGAATGGCTCAAAGAAACCTTTCCAAATAAAAAAGTGGTGAGTTTCAACTTGCGCAAGGATAACCTGGATCCTTATAATAATGCACTGCACTTAGATTGTTGTTTTCAACCTGTGGGAAAAGATAAATGCATCATACATAAAAACGGATTTTTGCAAGAAGAGGAATATCAATATTTAATAGACTTTTTTGGGAAGAAGAATTGTTTTGAGATTACTCAAGAAGAAATGTATCACATGAATTCAAATATTTTTTCCATAACACCTAATGTTGTTGTTTCTGAGAAGAATTTTATACGTTTGAATACTTGGTTACGCAATCATGACATAACTGTAGAAGAAGTTCCTTATGCTGAGATTTCAAAGCAAGAAGGATTATTAAGATGTTCTACATTACCACTAATAAGAGATTAATGAAACAGATTACAGATACGGTTTTCATGGTAAGACCAGTAAAATTCCGCTTGAACGAGCAAACAGCTGTTAATAATTACTATCAAGATGAAG
>JALZUY010000033.1 GCA_023301395.1 Nonlabens sp. | reverse complement strand
CACAAATGTACTTACCGGCTCCATGGATATGGATGCGAGAAACCACTTGTGGACTGCCACTTTTAATGATGGACTTTATGAATTTGAAAATGATGTCATAATTAAAAAGTGGTCTGTAGAAAATGGCTTGTTATCTAATCAAGTCAATAAGATCAAAGTAGACGGTAATTTTTTATGGATCGCGACAGATAAAGGAATCCAGCGATTAAATCTTGAAACAAATGATTTTAAGAATTTAACAATCCAAGATGGAGTTCCTTCCTATTCTATAAATGATATTGAGACACTGGACAACAAGGTATATTTTGCCAGTAATGAAGGCCTGTTTACAGTAGATAAAGAACTCGCTTTTAAGAAGTTTAAACCATTAGAGATTTACTTTACTGACATAAAAATTAATAACCAGCCAGTACAACTACAGGTATTTTACAAGATGCAACAAGAAGACAGTCAGCTAGATGTGGCTTTTAACTCAAATGGTCTGAGAGCGATGACCAGTGGACTTTTTGAATACCGCCTTAAAGGATTATTTGATCAATGGAAATTGATCCCATCTGGAACAAATCGCATCAACTTTACCTCAATTCCTCAAGGTAATTATTCACTAGAATTACGCAGTATTGATAATGACGGGACTATTGGTGACTTAAAAGAATTTGCTATAGAAGTAACCGTTCCGTTTTATAAGACCTTTTGGTTTTGGATAGGTATGATGTCCCTTTTTATTGCTGGTATTATTCTTTATTATAGATGGAAATTACGCTTTCGCGAAAGCGAGAAAAACAAACAATTGCTCTCCTTACAAAAGGAGAAAGAAATGGTAAATCTTAAGTTAGAAAACCTGCGCTCACAGATGAATCCGCATTTTGTATTTAATGCGTTGAACTCTATTCAAGAATACATACTGAAAAATCAGCGCGCACAAGCTGGAGATTACTTAGGGAAATTTGCCGATTTGATAAGAATCTATCTCGATCATAGTGTTAAAGGTCAGATTACATTACAAGAAGAAATTGATAGTTTGAATATGTATCTAGAACTGGAACAACTGCGTTTTGAAGAACGACTACAATATGAAATAAAGGTTGATATGAATGAGCAGCCAGACCACTTACTCATTCCTACCATGTTGATACAGCCTTATGTAGAAAATGCGCTTAAACATGGACTGCTACATATAGAAGGAGAACGTTTATTGAACATCACTTTCACGCAAATCGCTGCGCAAAATAGTATTGTTTGTACCGTAGATGATAATGGAATAGGCCGTGAAAAAGCAAAAGAAATACAAGCCAAAAGATTGAGACATCATAAATCGTTTGCCACAAAAGCAACTGATGACCGTATCTCACTACTTAATTACGTACTGGAAAAAGAAGCCAGCATAGAAATAACCGATAAACATAATGGAACGCAAGCAACAGGAACGCTGGTAACCATTAAAATACCATATACCACAGAAGGATGAAAGCACTAATCATAGATGACGAACCTAAAGCAAGAGAAGTACTTAAAATACTACTGGAAGACCACTGTCCAGAAGTGACCACTATTTTAAACGCACCTAACTTACTGCAAGGTGTGGAACTTATAAAAAGTGAATTACCAGATCTGGTATTTCTAGACATAGAAATGCCGCAACATAGCGGTCTAGAAATAACAGAGTTTATAGATAAGAAACATTTTAATTTTGAAATTATTTTCACAACAGCCTACAGCGATTATGCGATACAAGCATTTCAATTAAATGCGATTGATTATTTACTAAAACCGCTACGTCCAGAAAAACTAAAGCAAGCTCTTAAAAGAGTCATAGAATTAAGAGGCAAAACCCAACTTACAGAACGATTGCTAGAACTTAAAAACAGCTTTAAGGAAGCTAACTTTTCTAAAATTGCACTACCCTATTCTGATGGAATTAAGTTTGTAGAATTTGATAACATCGTCGCCATAAAGGCAGACGGTATGTACACAGAATTTAATCTAGTAGGTAAAGAAAAAATTGTAGTCAGCAAACCTCTTAAACACTTTACAGACATTCTAGATAGTTTAAAAACTTTCTATAAACCGCATCGCTCTTACCTTATTAACCTAAGGCATATTAAAGAATATGTGCGCAAAGATGGCGGCTACATACTTATGGAAGGCGATATAGATGTACTGATTTCCAAGGATAAAAGAGAAGAATTTCTTAATATAGTTCAAAGTATTTAGTTTACAGTCTCAGTAGCAGTATAGGGGTTTATAGAATAATAGGATCTAAATATATCGATCGAAACTAGATTATCATTTGTCGGTCGTCAGTCGTCATTGATTCTTGATTCTATCCTCTTACGTTTTGGTTTAGATTTAAGTTTAAGTTTAAAATAACTCTTCATAAGTTGAAAACGCACCTTCATAAGTTCTCGTAAAAATCAACTGGCATCTTACTGCAAATTTGTGATTGTAAACTAATTAAAACTTACAATCATGAAATACATTATTTTAATTGTTACTGCACTAGTAACTTCAAACGCATTTGCACAGGAAACTTTATTTGAAAACATTAGATCAAAAGGCGAAAATCCTGTTTACATAGAGTTTGAAGGTGTCCGTGTTCTAAGCGACGGAGAGCAATCGGTAGGACTTAGCGCGCAAAGAGTTGGGAAATATGATGAGCCACAAGAAGTTATTGTTAAAATTTTAAACCATGAAGGGATTGACTCAGGTATAGCAATTATCGATAAAGACGGTAATGGCGAAAGTGGATCAGAGATTATTGAAGATTATACGAAAGGTAGCCAGACATTTACAGGATTCCCTAATACTTACATAGCCTATGATAAAAGAAGTAACGATGGTTATGTTGCCGTTGGCAATTATCTATTTTATATACGCAATTTTAGCAGCCGTACAGAATTTCGCGATATTTCTAAGGTATATGTTTTAAAAGGCACAGCACCTAATGGAGAAAAATATAAAACTAAAAAGAAGAAAAAAGGTTTTGGTAAGTTTCTAGATAAAGTTAAAGATAAAGCAGTAAATGGTAATATGGGACCAGATCCTAGAAAAATGTCAGAATACAAAGCTATATCTAAAGAGAATGTACGACAATTAATAACTGACTATCTAAAAGCTATGCGTGCAAAACAAGAAATTTATACTTTAACAGCTAAGAACAAAGCAGATTTGGCTAAGTTGGATGAAGCAGGAGCCGCTTATCAAAAATGGGTGAAAAATAAAAACGATGCATACTGGAAGAGTCCTGCAGGGCAAAAAACATTGAGAGGTTGGAAATTAGCAGACAATCACAAAGCAAGTTGTAGGTTAACCGCAGACACCTGCACAAGTCCTTTTCATTAACAACAAAATAAATTCTTATCTAGTTGTAAAGCTTTTAGTTGAACACAAGAAACTAAGTGTTTTTTTTGGAGGGAAGTCTCTTTAGGACTTCCCTTTATAATTTAAACTCAAATTTTCATTGGCCAGAAACACTTACCTATCCAGCTACCGTGAGATTCTTTTGCGTGTTTTGTTTGAAAAATTATAAATCCTATAATCATTCGACATGAATAGTTGTTTCTTGATTCCTGTTTTTGATTATGTTTTTCGTTTCAAGTTCGAGTTCGAGTTCCTAAAGCCTTCATAAGTTGAAAACGCATCTTCATAAGTTCGCGTAAAAATCAACGGGCATCTTACTGCAAATTTGTGATTGTAAATCAACTAATACAATTATGAAAAAATATTTACCTTTTTTAATTATAGCATTTCTTTTTACGATGGATGCTAGTGCTCAATTAATACCTGATGCTTTTGTAGCTACCTATAGAATAACCACTCCTAATGAAAGTCTAAACATTAATCGACAAAGTAATTACAACTACAATTATACGGTGGATTGGGGCGACGGCTCACCTTTGACCACTACTACGTCTTCTTCCACACACTCATATGCTACACCAGGAGATTATGACGTTTCTATAAGCGGTATATATCCGGCTCGTGGTCTTCAATCTTCAAATCTTAGTAAATTGATTGAAATAAAACAATGGGGAAATATAGTATGGGGAAGATGCTCTCAAATGTTTGCTGGCGCATCAAATCTGACTATTATTAGCGCTATCGACGCGCCAGATCTTTCTCAAGTAACTAGTACCAGTGACATGTTTTCTAGCACATCATCATTAGCTAATCCTGATCTAAACCATTGGGACGTTTCTAATATTAATTTCATGGGGCAAATGTTTCTTAACTCTTCCTTTAATGGGGATATTGGTAATTGGAACACTTCTAATGTGACAGATATGTATGCCATGTTTGAAAGTGCTGCTTTATTCAATAACGATATTAGCAATTGGAACACCTCTAGTGTAACATCATTTTCTCGCATGTTTAGAAATGCAACGGCATTTAATCAATCTATTGGTAACTGGAATACTTCTAGTTTACAAGGTCTAGGATTAGAGAATACTTTTAACGGTGCACAAACTTTTAATCAACCTATTGGTAACTGGGATATTTCTGGAATTACTAGTTTGTCTAATACATTTAGCTTTGCTCATTCATTCAATCAAGATTTAAACAATTGGGATGTAAGCAATGTTACAAATATGAACGGTACTTTTAATAGATGTTTTGCCTTTAATCAACCTCTTAATACTTGGGACACAAGTAGTGTTCAATATATGGGGTCATTATTTAATCGTACCGCATTTGATCAAGATATAAGTACTTGGAACACAAGTCAAGTAATAGTAATGTCAAATATGTTTTCTCAGGCGGCTACCTTCAATCAAGATATATCAAGTTGGAATATGAGTAATGTAACTGAGATGCGTAATATGTTTAATAGCGCAACTGCATTCAATCAAGATATAGGAACTTGGGATACTAGTAGTGTAACTACGATGGAATCTATGTTTCAAGCAGCAGCGTCTTTTAATCAAGATATAAGCGGTTGGGATATTAGTCAAGTTACTACTATGCAAAATATACTTAAAGATTTCAATGCTGGAACTAGTTTTAGTATTGATAATTACAGTCGTTTATTAGATCAATGGTCACAACAAAATGTACAACCTAATGTTAGATTTGACACCTCAATAGCATATTGTACTGCCGCACAAGCAGCCCGTGACGCATTGACAAATAATCCTAATAATTGGACAATCAACGACTTAGGAGTTAACAGTACAGCTTCATGCACACTCAGTAATGAGTCTTATGATTCTTTTGAAGTAGACTATAGCTATGATAAATTTACTAGAACCCTACTGATCAACAGTTCACAGGATATCATTCACTTAAACATTTATAATCTAAGTGGTCAGTTAGTAAAAAACACTTCACAATCTATTACAGACTTATCATCTGTGAAAGATGGGTTATATATTGTGCAAGTAAGCTTAAATAACAGTAAAACAACTAGCTTCAAATTTGTGAAATATTAGTTCCCAATAAAATCATGAAAAGCCGATTTTTCTTTAAACAAAAGAGGAATCGGCTTTTGTATTTCCATTAGTTTCAAACTCTTCATAAGTTGAAAACGCACCTTCATAAGTTCTTGTAAAAATCAACGGGTATCTTATTGCAAATTTGTGATTGTAAATCAATTTAATAATTACAATCATGAAAAAAATACTACTCTCATTAACTATTGCTTTCCTGTTTTCTTTAGGCGTGAATGCTCAACTACCTGCAAATCCTTTTTGGGAATATACCTTTACTAACGGTAGCCTTGTCGATCAAGGAAGCTCTAATACGGGAACTCTAACTGTTACAAACAATAATTATACATCTGTAGATGATAGAGCTGGCGTGGCAAATAACGCCATCCAAACAACTAATAGTTCTATGGTTAACTTAAGACAAGGTGCCACTACAGATGAACGAGAAGTTACCGTTAGTTTCTGGATGAAAGTCGCAGCATCACAAGTTAGTTCTGGACTATCACACATGTTAACTATTGATAGTGCTACAGGCACCTACTTACAAGTAAGAATAAGTCAAAATGTAGGAAACAGACCTAATGCTCTTGAATACTTTGCGATAGGAAGTAATCCTAATACAACAAATATTTCCTCTGGATACGGTGCAGTTAGTTTACCATCTATACTAGACAATGGATGGCATAATATTATTGTTTCATCCAGTGTTAACGGTGGTACCATCGATTTTGACATGTATGTAGATGGCACATTATTAACTAATATTGTACAATCTAATTTACGTCTTACTAATGGAGGAAGCGCTACACCTAATTTTCTAACTGATCCAAGAATCATTATCGCACCAGGGAACAGTTTTCCAGGAACACTTGATGATATAAGATACTACCAGCGCTCACTAACTACAAGTGAAATTACAGCACTAGCAACTGAGAATGCTCCTGCAACCATAGGAACTGAAATTTATGTAAATGAAAATGCTACTGGCGCAAGTAACGGTACCGATTGGGCAAATGCTTATACTTCTCTTGACGACGCAATTGCAAATAGTGCTAATGTGCCTATTTGGCTAGCAGCTGGAACTTATACTTCTTCAAATGGAACTGGAAGAGATGTTTCTTTTAAACCAAGAGCAAATGCTCAAATCTACGGAGGATTTAATGGAACCGAAACAGCACTAGATCAAAGAGATTTTAAAACAAACCTCACCATATTATCTGGAGATTTAAATGGAGATGATGATACAACTTTATCCTTCACAAATCCCACCAGAGTAGATAATGCTTATCATGTCATAGAACCAGTTGGTGAAGATGTCATTATAGACGGTATTATTATAAGTGATGGACATGCAAGTGGAGCTGCTCTTAATGATAAATCAGGTGCTGCAATTAATGGAACTCAGAGTACTATTTTAAGGAATTGCATCATAGAAAATAACGTTAATCATAATTCAGGAACTATTAGATTTAATGTTGATAATGCAAGTTTTGCTAGACAATTTATTACTATAAGGAATTCTATTATACGTAATAATCTAGCACGTCACTCTACTGTCTACTATATTACGCTGGGTTCAAATAAATCTGCAAATACATCCATAGACAACAATCTTGTCTATGATAACCTAACAGAAGATAATGGTAGTGAAGACGGTTTATCTGGTTTATTTTGGTTCAGAGGCGATAACGTCGCATCAGATCAAGAAGTTAGGTTATCCAGCAATACAATTACACGCAACAGATTTCTTGCTACCGGAACAAACGTGACCGGTGACATAATTGTAAACGCAACACGCATTAGTGGTGTTGTTCTAATAAGACTATATAATAATATCATTTGGGATAATCTCGATGAAAATAATGTAGAAATACAACAATTAGGTATATGGACTGTAGGAATGAGTCTTGCAAACAACCTTAACTCTCAATATAATTTAACTGCGCTAGCGTTTAATGGAAACGCATCCAATAACCTCACAGGAAACCCATTATTTACAGATGTAGCAAATGATGATTTCACTCTTATGACTGCATCTCCTGCTATTGATACAGGCAGTTTAAATCTTACTCCTGCAACAATAGTAGAAGATCTCAACGGCAACATGAGAATTCTAGGAACAGAAATAGACATGGGAGCTTTTGAACATGACACAACGGCTAGTCTAAATGACAACAACCAGCTATTATTCAGATTGTATCCTAATCCTGCAAGTGATATGATTACTGTAGCGCTTGACAATAACGTTCTTGCAACAGCAAATATTTATAACCTTCAAGGTCAATTAATAGCTGCTTCTCAAAGCTCAACAATTCACATAACTAACTTAAAAACTGGGATGTATATCATTAAAGTAACAACAAATGACGGTGCAGTTGCAACAAAACAATTTATTAAGCAGTAGGAAGATGAAAACAACCACTTTTTATGGGAATTTAGTGTGGTTGTAGAATGTTAAAGTCCTGATTGAATTATGGACATTTTATAAGCGAGCCGTTTTATAGGGGAAACGGCTCGCTTTTTTGTAGTTAATTTTTTAAGATTTCGCTTTCGCGAAAGCGCAACACATTGCCTATCTTTATCCTATGAAAGAAAAACTTGTCTTTTTCATACTTTTCGGCCTATTAGTTAGTGTTTCTCAAGCACAAATTGATACTGGAAATGAGCTTGAGCAATACAATCTATACGTATTACCTCAACCTCAAATCAATGTGAAACTCAGTTTTAATAGTAAATATCTACGTAATGATCCGCGAGCATTTTCAGTCACTAGAGATCGTGAAGCAATTGATATGATGGGAATTTATAAAGAAACGCACTCCCTAAAACAAAAAGAACACACTCCAAACGTAGTCGACCACTTTGAAAGAAAAATACAACTTCAACAGCAAAGACAAAATGCTCTGGCAAGACCTTCCAGCATTAGCATTCAAAACCCTAATTACAGTAATTCAAATCTAGCCTGGCAGCAATTAAGAAGACAGAGCTATTTCAACCAACTTTACAGACCTATTTACAGATACTAGATGATTAATAAAAAAGAAATTACCGATAGATTTATAAGTTACATTACCATAGATACGGAATCTGATCCAGCTAGCGACACTACTCCTAGTACAATGAAACAATGGGATCTTGCACGCAAATTACATCAAGAATTGATTGATATGGGAATGAGCGATGTAAGCATTGATGAAAATGCTTATGTAATGGCAACACTTCCATCAAATGTGAATCATGATGTACCTGTGATAGGTTTTATATCCCATTTTGATAGTACTCCAGATTTTACAGGAAAAGATATTAAACCACAAATCATCCACGATTATGACGGTGGCGATATCCCATTAAAAGGAAGCAATCTAGTACTCACACCAGACTATTTTGAATCTTTAACGCAGTATAAAGGTCAAACTATAATCACTACCGACGGGACAACCCTACTTGCTGCAGACGATAAAGCAGGCATTACTGAAATTATGACGGCTATGAAAGTCATGATATATAACCCATCTATTAAACACGGAACCATTAAAATAGGTTTCACACCAGACGAAGAAATAGGTCGTGGAGCTCATAAATTTGATGTAGAGAAATTTGGCGCAGATTGGGCATATACCATGGACGGTAGTCAAATAGGTGAACTAGAATATGAAAACTTTAATGCCGCTGGTGCTGTAGTTACTTTTCATGGTAAAATAGTCCATCCAGGATATGCAAAAGGAAAAATGATTAATTCTATGTACATCGCACAAGAATTTATAGAATCGCTACCTAGAATGGAGACACCTGAACATACTGAAGGTTATCAAGGATTTTTCCACTTACACAACATGAAAGGTGCCGTTGAAAAAACAGAATTACAATATATAATAAGAGATCATGACCGAGAGCATTTTGAGGCTCGTAAAGAGGTGATGAATAAACTGGTTGCAGATTTAAACGCCCAGTACGATAGAGAAGCAATCAGTATTGAAATAAAAGATCAATATTTCAATATGCGTGAGAAAGTAGAACCAGTAATGCATATTGTAGATATCGCAGAGAAAGCAATGCGTGAATTGAATATAGAACCACTTATTAAGCCCATACGTGGTGGAACAGATGGATCTCAATTAAGTTACATGGGATTACCATGTCCTAATATATTTGCTGGTGGTCATAACTTTCATGGACCTTATGAATTTGTACCAGTTGAAAGTATGATGAAAGCTACTGAGGTTATCGTTAAAATTGCTGAGTTAGTAGCTCGATAAGAATGAAACATTTAAGATTAGAAAGGTCTTTCTCAGGACATCAAGGAATAATGATCATTTTTATTATTTTACTTTTAGTTGTAAACAGCTACAGAGCTATTAGCAATAATGATTTTACTTTAGAAACCTTACTTATAGCAGCTCCATTTGTAGCACTAACTATTTTAAGTATTGGATTCCTTTTTATGCAAAACGGATTCAGTAGTCTGTCCAATAATCGTGTTGCACGTGGTTGGTATTTATATGGAATTCCTGTACGGTTTAAAAAAATTGATGCCATTAAATTTCCCGTGATAAGCGTATTAAAAATGGGGAAGTCACAAAAACTTGCTTGGACAGTTGCCGCTAATCCTGATTTATCTGTAAGTTTTACTTCGTTTGACATTACATCACTTAGTGAAAAGCATACTAAAAAAGA
>JALZUY010000032.1 GCA_023301395.1 Nonlabens sp. | reverse complement strand
AATAAAAATCTTGAGACTATGTTTCAGGAATTGACTGGTGAGTAAAGAGTAGGCAATAACATTTCTAAAAAATCACAACACTTCCTCTGGAGTAAAAACTGGAATGGTGGAATATTTAAAATCCTTTTTATTTCTGGTCACAATGCCGTCTATGCCGGTAATAGAAGCTGCACACTGGAATTGCACAGCATCTTCATAGTCTTTTATCTTGCTTATAGTTGCGTTAACCAGCATTTCTTTGCTGACTGGAATAATATTTATATCACTCAAAAACAAAGCTATGGTTTGCTTAGCGTACTTATCATCAGTTGCTTTCTCTAAGTAATAATAAGCTGTTGTGATGGCATTATCACTGGTATATAATTTCCATTTTTCTGAATCAATATTTTCAAATAAACGTATAGCATTCTCCACAAACGGCTCACGTTCCAGAAAAAGGTCAATAATTACATTTACATCCACAAATAAGATCATCGCATATACTTTTCAATTCTTATGTCTCTTATTTTATCTCGGTCTTTTACGGGATCTAAATCTGATTTAATAATTCCTGACATTTTACGATACTTACTGGGCTCCTCAGCTACTTCATTTTCTTTGAGATTAATTCTTTCAACAGTTAAGCGATTAAGATAACTCTGTATCAACTCTGACAAACTTTGTCCTGTATCTTTTGCATATTGCTTAGCCTGTTCTATAACAGCTTTCTCGATAGTGAGCGTTAACTTAGTTTTCATTACACGTGTCTTTAAATCAAAGATACGTATTAATATCATAAATTAGAAATATCCCATCTTTGCACATGCAAAAACCGCAACGCCTTTATTACCTCATCAAGTTACAGTATCTAGGATTCCGTTTTCATGGCTGGCAAAAACAGCCTGATGTTCCAACCGTAGAGAAAATGGTGAAACGCACTCTACGATTTGTTCTTGATCATCCCAATTTTAAAGTCCTCGCTGCTGGTAGAACTGACGCGAGAGTTTCTGTAAATGAAACGGTGATTGAATTATTCTTAGATGATCAAGCTTTAAATCTCGATACGTTCTTGATCGACTTTAATCTTAATTTACCTAGTGACATAAGAGCACTGGCCATAGAAGAAACTACCGCTACTTTTAATGTGATTCAACATCCTAAAGAGAAGGAATATATTTATTTATTCTCTCATGGAGAAAAATTTCATCCTTTTTGCGCATCCTTAATGGTGTATATGAAAACCGAACTAGATATTCCTTTAATGCAAGAGGCTGCTTTACTTTTTAAAGGCACACACGATTTTTGGTCCTACACTTATAAACCATCTGATACTACAGATACCGTGAGCACGGTAAATTCTTGTTATATAGAAGTAAACACTTTGTTTACCGCAAACTTTTTCCCAGAGCAGAGTTTTGCTTTTAGAGTTACAGGAATGGGTTTTAAAAGACACCAAGTGCGTTTAATGATGGGTTCTCTTTTTGACCTAGGAATGCATAAAATCACACTAGAAGAGTTTAAAGAAACACTAGATGGAAGTAAGAAAATCCATCTATCCCATATTGCACCAGCCAGCGGATTAATACTTTACCGTATGGAGTTAAGGAAAAGTGAATCGTGATATTTTGGGGACTCTTTCCTTCTACCTTTGAAATCTAAATAAAAAACCATGAAAAAATTACTTTTAATTCTAGCGGTTGCCTTAATGAGTGGTAACCTTTACGCTCAAGATTTTGCTAAAATGGACAAGAGTCCTATGGATGCTGCTTTTTTCCCAGCCGATGCTGCTAAAAGACAGTTTGCAAAAACTGAAGAGCAAAAAATGGCTCTTGAACCACAAATACGTGTGTTATATGGAAGACCTTCTTTAAATGACCGTAGCATTTTCCGTACTACAGATAATCGCAAAGACGGAATCACAAAATTAGGCAAAGCATGGCGTGTAGGTGCAAATGAAAGCACGGAGCTATTACTTCTTAAAGATGCTATGATAGGTGGAAAGATGATCAAAGCTGGTCGTTATTCAATCGTAATTATACCAACTGAGAATGAATGGACTGTTCACATCAACACAGAAAATGATGGATGGGGAAACTATAGTCACAAGCCAGAACTTGATATCGCAACAGTTACTATTCCAGTTACTAAAGATTCAAAGAGCTTAGAAAAGTTAAGTATCTCATTATACTCACCTAATAAAGACAATACGGTTCACTTAAAAATAGGATGGGGAACTTACAGAGCAGAGATGCCTATTGTACTTCAATAACTAGTTCTTAATTATCAATCTGCCTTGCCAGGTTTCTTGAACATTCACAGAAACTGGAGCAGATTCCAATATCACATCGCCGTAGCTTTCTATGCTACCGGCGATGTTTTGTTTTACATCAACTTGCCAGTTATGAGTTCCTCGATGATAAATTTGAGCGTTTTGAATTTCCAACTCTTGAGCAAATAACTGACCATCTCCAGAAAACCATTCTAGGATCGCATTTTGAACCTGACCGCTCAAATGAAAATTACTAATATTATTACTCACTATACGTAAACGTTCCACATCTAAGCTCAAGTAAAAATCCCCAGAACTATTAAAGTCAGATTGAAAACTCTCTGAATACAGAGTCAGTTCATCAAAGCTTAAAACACCTATTGACCTTATATCAAATCCTGTACTGCTTCGTAATTCTTTTAAGTCTGGAACAGTAACTGTAATGGTCGTTAAACCATAGTCTCGCACAAGATTACAGTTATTATTATTTTTAAGAATCAACTCACTTTCTACCACTAGAACCTCAATATCGTTGATTAAATTTTCTCCTGTTTCAACAACTATTCTTTGAATAGCACCTTGTTCAATTTGTAAAATAATGCCTTCATTTACCACTATTTTATTAAAGCTAGAAACAGTAATTTCATGAATAGTATTATCACCAGAGCTTTGAAAACAATCTGGACTCTTTACAGAATCACAACTTGTCATAACTATTATTAATATGAATATATAAACTATCCTCATAATCGATATCCTATTCCTATACCTAATGCTTCGGCACTAGCGCCGTGAGACTTAAGTGTTAAACTTGCCATCCAGTGATTGTTAAGTTTGCGTTGCAATCCTATTCTATTATATATAGCAGAGCCATATCCTATCTCATCATATATATAATATCCTAAATAAGTAAGCACACTTGTTTTACCTATATGTAATTCGTGACCTGCAAAAACACCTACTCTTTTAGTGTCTTCATCACCGTCGATACCACTATTAGGAAAACTATTTGCTTGAAAATCGCGATGCTCTTTCAAGAAATCACTAACCATTAACTCAGTCCCTGCATGGATAGAGCTTTTCTTAGACAATCGCTTGTCTAAATAAAAACTTAAGTTATAGAATGGAAATTGCCCGCTACCACGTGTATTACTTTCATTCCAGCCATGCCGTAGCATCATATTTAAATGAACTGGTTCTGTATATTTTTGTTTGTCCCATGTTTTATAAGTTGGATTTTCTGGCAGGATCGACCAGTTCAAACCTACATTAAACAATAACGAGTTTGTAGAAGTATTGGGCTCTTTAATATTTCCGTTTGAATAATGAATTAAAGTGATCCCAGCTTGAAAACCTATAGCACCTATTAAATTTTCCTTGCGATAATTTGCATGTATATAAGTTGCGCTGGTCAATCGTGTCCCATAGGCAACGTTTCTAAAATTAGTGACTGCATCATAAGGGTTTGTCATATAAGCTACTCCAGTTCCTATTCCATATTGTAATTGCTTATTAAACGCATAAAAATTATAGTGTGCATATACTCCAAGCGCTTCTCCTAGCGATTGATTCTTTAAATCTTGGTATGAAAAAGTAAATCCAAAATCTGGAAAGCCGTATAACGATTGCCATTCTTCCTTTCCATAAGTTTGCTTATTGTAACGTAATAATACACCTTCAGGATGACCCGTAATTAAATGAGAAATGTCTGGATTATGTTTGAGAATATTGCCGTAGAAATAATTGACATCAATTGAAAAAGAAGGTGTTATTGAATACTCTTTAGTTTGTGCTAGAGACGCTTTCGCAAAAGCGAGATAAAACAACACAACAATCCATTTATTCATTGTGCTAAAATATAACTTATAGTTTTATTGCTCTGGTGCTAATTGAACAATGAGTCCTTCAAGATCAGTACTAATAGGAATTTGACAACCTAGACGACTGTTATCTTTCACATGCAAAGCCTCCCATAACATGGCTTCTTCGTCAGGATTGCGCTCGCTTAAATCGTGATCACTTTTGATATAAACTTGACAAGTGGCACACATAGCCATACCACCACAAACGGCCTCTACAGGCAACTCATAGGCCTTGCAAACCTCCATGAGATTCATGTTCATATCTGTAGGTGCCTGAACGATATGCTCCACGCCTTCTCTATCGATAATGGTAATATTTACATCTTGCTCCATTAAGCGTCTATCTTTTTGATCACTGCTTTTTCTGCCTCTTTACGTGAACCGTCAAAACCATCTATTCCACCTACTGTAGTATACTTAAGCACATATTTCTTATTTGGATTCATGCGTTTGTAAACACTTTGACACATTAATGTTGCTTCATGAAAACCACAAAGAATGAGTTTCAATTTTCCTGGATAAGTATTAACGTCTCCTATGGCATATATTCCAGAAATATTAGTCTGATAATCTAGTGTATTATCTACTTTGATGGCGTTTTTCTCAATTTCTAGTCCCCAATTTGCAATAGGTCCTAACTTAGGTGATAATCCAAATAACGGAATAAATGCATCACATTCTATTTCTTGAAAACGCTTAGTCTCATCATGTACCGTTATAGTTACAGATTCTACTTTCCCATTTCCTTTTATATCAGTCACCTCAGCAGGTGTGATGAGGTTAATCTTATCTTGTGTTACTAGGTCTTGTACTTTTTCTACGCTATCCAGCGCACCACGGAACTCTGCTCGTCTATGAACGAGAGTTACTTCTTGAGCAACATTTGCAAGAAAAATAGACCAGTCTAGAGCACTATCGCCACCACCAGCAATTACGACTCTCTTATCACGGTAGACTTCTGGATCTTTAATCATGTAAGCAACACCATGATCTTCAAAAGCAGCTAGACCATCAATTACTGGTTTACGAGGTTCAAAAGACCCTAATCCACCAGCAATAGCAACAGCATTTGCATGATGTTTAGTTCCTTTATTAGTAGTGACTATAAAAGTTCCATCTTCAAGTTTCTCTATATCTTCAGCACGTTCACCTAGTGTAAAACCTGGTTGAAACGGCTTAATTTGCTCCATTAAATTATCTACTAAATCACCTGCGAGTACTTCTGGAAAACCAGGAATATCATAAATAGGTTTTTTGGGATACAGTTCACTGCACTGTCCACCAGCTTGCGGTAATGCGTCTATTAAGTGACATTTTAACTTGAGTAATCCTGCTTCAAAAACGGTAAATAATCCAGTAGGACCGGCACCTATTATAAGAATATCTGTTTTAATCATATCTGTTTACTACCAACTTTAGAGCCAAACAATTGACCTATGCAAAGGTCGGCATCAAAAAGGTTGTAAACAAGAAGTTAGGTGGGAATTGAATTGTAAAAAATATAGAAATATTACTTTAATGGAATAGTCGATTAAAAAAGTAATAATAAACAGGCTTAAATCAGTTTAAAATCTGAAAGGTCTCAACACGAGTTTATTAAAATAATTTGAAAACAGCCTAATCAAATTATATAAAACTCGTGTTGTAGTATGACCTATCCAAAACTAACATTATTATAAAATAATAATACTAATATATATAAAATACCTATCCTATAAGCTTTGTAGGGTATGAAATTTAAAAAAATTATTTAATCAAGTCTTTTAGTGTTTGATTTTCAAGAATTGCTAACGTATTATCGCGTACTTGTATCATTAATTTATTAACTGCACAGCTTTCTTCATCCTTACAATCATCGCATTTTTCATAAAAATTAAGACTTACACAAGGCACCATTGCAATAGGACCTTCAAGAATGCGATGAACTGTAGACATGCGCACTACACCAGGAGATTGCATTAAATAATAGCCACCACCTTTACCTTTCCTGGAGCCTAGAATACTATTTTTACGTAATTCTAAAAGAATGGCCTCTAGAAATTTATGTGGAACATTCTCAGCATCTGCAATAGTGCTTATGGATACAGGATCGTTATTATCCAATCGTGCTAGATAAGTTAATGCCTTAATTCCATATTTAGTTTTACGTGATAGCATGCTCAAATGTATACATAAAAGATTAGACATTTCTAAAAAGATTACAAGTGATACACTCTAGTTTTTAAAGTAGAAGATATTTTTATCACATCACACAATAAGCCACGTGCAGTAACTTCTCTACCAGCACCAGCACCTTTAATTACTAATGGGTTTGCAGCATAGGATTGTGAATAAATCTCAAAGAAGCCATCGCTACCTCGCAATTGGCCAGCTGGACTTTCTTTTTTAACTACTTCTAATGAAACTTTGAGTGTTTTATCCACAGCGTCTAATCTGCCTAAATGCCTCAACACTTCATCTGGCTTTAGTTGAAGCTTACGCAGTTGTAATGGCTTATCTAAGGATTTAATGTTTGTCATAAATTGATTTAAGGATGCCACTTGCAATTCTGTAGTTACTAGATTTTCAATATTAATATCTGTGAATTCTAATTTTAATCCAGCTTCACGTGCTAGCACTAGTAGTTTTCTCGCCACATCATTTCCAGATAGATCTTCTCTAGGATCGGGCTCAGTATAGCCATTTCTGAGAGCATCTAAAACTATGTCTGAGAAAGGTATATCCTCTTGAGAAAAACGATTAAAAATATAACCTAGTGAGCCCGAGAAGACACCGTTGACTACAAACAATTGCTCACCACTTTCATGCAGATTACGTACGGTATCTACAATAGGTAATCCTGCGCCTACATTAGTTTCATACTCAAATGACAGTTCTCGTTCTTTTAATAAAGAACGTAGATCATCATAAAAGGTTTGGGACAACGTATTTGCTATTTTATTTGCGGTAACTACATGGAAACCATGCTGCACAAGTTCTGGATAAAAAAGCGAAAGTTCTTTACTGGCAGTTGCGTCTACAGCAATTCGTACTTCATCATTGATAGCAGCAAATTCATAAAAAGCATTTGGATCTCTATCTACTGATACTGATACAAATATTTTCTCCCAATTCTCATTTATTCCATCTACATCTGTTAATAACCTACTACTGTTTGCGATACCTACTATTTTTAAATTTATTCCCTTATTTACTTTAAAAAAATGATGGCTTTCTAGGACTTGTTTTATAAAAGTACTTCCTACGTTTCCTAAACCGAATAAATATATGTGTATAGTTTTCATTTGTTTTATTTTAAACACATTCCTTAAGTAAGGCTTGTGGCTCTATTTCATTGAGCTTTTTTCTTAATATTTTTTCTAGTTGATCGTGTTCTATAAGAAAAGCATCATGACCATGAATGCTGTGGATCTCATCATATTGAATATCTCTGTAATTTTTTAATAAGTGATAAGTTTCTCGATCTTCTTGAGCTATAAAAAACCCATCACTATTAATTGCAATTAACCTGATTTTTAATTCACTTTTTGAAAGAGCTTTTAAGATATTATCCTCACAACCTCTTGCAGCATTTGTGCTAGCAAGTAATTGATTGAGTAGATGATAAGCTGGTAATGTGAATCCTTCTTTAAGTTTTTTACCGTGGTAATCGAGCCAGTTTATTACTTTAAAACCTTCTTCTTTCTCACGATTGAATTTATATCTCAAACTTTGCGCAGTTCTGTAAAAAGTCATGGCATGCTGGCGCGCATCTTCTAAGGGCTGTTTAGAATGAAGAAGTATGCGTTCTTGAATATGGCAGTTTGCCATAATCCAATCCGTCGCTTTCCAGTCAGCTGCAATAGGAATTATGGTACCGAATAGTTCTGGATAAGCCACTGTCATTTCCCAAAGCAGGCAACCACCTATACTACCACCTACGCCAGCATGTACATAACAAACTCTGAGCTGTTGTAACGCTTTCGCAAAAGCATGTGCTACATCTTCTAAGATCCAATCTCGATAATTATAGATTAAATGTTCCACTTCTCCATCAAATCCGTTGCCTGGAATATCCAAAGCAATCACCGTATACCTATCGGTATCTATTGCTTTTTGAGAACCTATAATTTCTGACCACCAATCTATTACCGACGAATTACCCGTAAGCGCATGGTTCACCAGAATTATGGGTGCCGTGTGCAACTGACACCCAAAAATCTGATAACTAACATTAATAGATTGTTTTATACCGCTACACAATTCAAAATCGGGCAAATGAATATGTTTCAAAGAATTACTCATTATGAAAACACTGCTTTATCAATGGTTGTAAAAGCCTCTTCAAGATCCTTTTGTAAATCGGTAATATCTTCAAGCCCTACCGATAGACGTATTAAATCTTTAGTAACTCCAGTACTCAATTGAGATGCATCACCTAGTTGCTGGTGTGTAGTACTAGCAGGATGAATAATTAAAGATTTACTATCACCTATGTTTGCCAGTAAAGAAAACACCTTAGCATTATCAACTACCTTTTTAGCACTTTCATATCCACCTTTCACACCAAAGGTCACAATACCACTCTGACCTTTAGGTAAATATTCTTGAGCTAAATTATAATAAGCGTTATCCTCAAGTCCTGGATAATTCACCCATTCCACTTCTTCTCTATTTTGCAACCATTTTGCTAGTTCTAGTGCATTTTGTGAATGTCTTTCAATCCTCAAACTCAAAGTTTCTAGTCCTTGAATAATTTGCCATGCGTTAAATGGGGAAATTGCACCACCTAGATCTCGCAGCCCTTCGATACGTACTTTAGCAATAAAACTTGCCTCTTTAAGCACGTCGGTATAAACTAGGCCGTGATAGCCTGCACTAGGTTCTGTAAATTCTGGAAATTTCCCATTAGTCCAGTCAAATTTTCCTGCATCGATAATCACGCCACCTAGTGCTGTTCCATTACCGTTGATATACTTTGTCAGTGAGTGAATGACAATGTCCGCTCCGTAAGCAATTGGGTTAAGTAAATAAGGAGTTGCGACGGTATTATCTACAATTAATGGCACACGAGATGCTCTGGCTTGAGCGCTTATTTTCTTTAAATCAAGCACATCTAGTTTAGGATTCCCTAGCGATTCTACAAAAATCGCTCGTGTGTTTTCTTGTAAAGCATTGGTAAAAGCATCCTCATCATTTGGGTTTACAAATGTGGTTTTAATTCCGAATCGAGGTAAAGTGACCGATAATAGATTATAGGTGCCACCATATAACGAACTGCTCGCAATAATGTGGTCGCCAGCTCTTAAAAGTGTTAATAATGTGGTAGAAATAGCACTAGTTCCAGAGGCTGTTGCTACGGCCGCAATTCCACCTTCGAGTGCTGCGAGACGTTGTTCTAGTACATCTACCGTAGGGTTATTAATCCTAGTGTAAATATATCCAGGTTCAGATAAGGAGAAAAGATTTGCCGCATGATCACTGTCTTTAAAAACATAAGCAGTGCTTTGATAAAGTGGTACAGCTCGTGTTCCACCATTGTTCTTGAAATCATGACCTGCATGAAGTGCGTTTGTTGAAAATTTTTGATTTGACATTTTGTTTCTTTTTTAATTAAAAAATTGATTTAAGAACAAAACCAAATTGAAAAAACACTTCCTGTCCAGACTAAATGCCTAGATAGAAAATCAAAAAAGAAACTTGTTAGTATAACCTACTTACATGTGTATCATCTCGTCTCAAATTAATGAGCAGAATGTAGCACCTTCTTAACGAGTGTTAAGGGTTGCTAAGGAGTCGATGGGTCTGTTCCCTCGTCCTTTCTTGATAATTTCAATATGGTTATGAACGTTGCGTAAAGATTCATAAAACTTTTTGAGAACACCAAGCTTTTTCTATTAAAATAAACCAAACCTATATGCAAGAAACTTATTACCAGTACCTTGAAGTGATTAAAAAAATTAAAACTCATCAGATTTTCTTATGCCATAAGTTAATAAAGCTATAAGATTGACTCTTTTCTACTTGTTAATTTATTATCTTTGTAATTCAATTAAGAGGAAAGATTTGGCTGCTTGCGACCTCGTTTTCAAAATAGAAAACATAAACGCTAAAACAGTGTACCGCGCAAGCATACAGCCATTTTTATCTTCGGTTTAATTAATGTCGAAAGTGATTTTTTTAACCTCGCTTTCGCAAAAGCGTAACAACAATATGCCTTATTTATTTACAAGTGAGTCCGTGAGTGAAGGACATCCAGATAAAGTTGCTGATCAAATTAGTGATGCATTATTAGATAATTTTCTAGCCTTTGATCCAGAATCAAAAGTAGCCTGTGAGACTATGGTAACGACTGGTCAAGTAATTCTTGCCGGTGAAGTGAAATCTAATACTTACATAGATGCTCAACACATTGCACGTGAAGTAGTTAACAAAATAGGTTATACTAAAGGTGCTTACCAGTTTAGTGGTGATTCCTGTGGTGTTATTTCTTTAATACACGAGCAATCTCAAGATATCAATCAAGGTGTAGACCGTGAAAATAAAGAAGAGCAAGGCGCTGGAGATCAAGGAATGATGTTCGGTTATGCAACGGCAGAGACTGATAATTACATGCCACTTGCACTTGACATTTCTCATAAGATCCTTATCGAGCTTGCTAAGTTGCGCCGCGAGATGAAGGATATCACCTATTTACGTCCTGATGCAAAGTCACAGGTTACCATTGAATATAGTGATGATAACGTGCCACAACGTATAGATGCGATTGTAATCTCTACACAGCACGACCCTTTTAATGAAGATGACGAGACGATGCTTGCACAGATCAAAAAAGATCTTGTGGAGATATTAATCCCACGGGTGATCAAGCATTTACCAGCTTATGCCCAAAAACTTTTTAATGATTCTATTACGTATCACATTAACCCAACAGGGAAGTTTGTGATAGGTGGACCGCATGGTGATACTGGACTTACTGGTCGTAAGATTATCGTAGATACTTATGGTGGCAAAGGTGCTCACGGTGGTGGTGCCTTCTCTGGAAAAGATCCTTCTAAGGTAGATCGTAGTGCTGCATATGCATCGCGTCACGTGGCGAAAAACCTAGTTGCGGCTGGTCTTGCTACTGAGGTTCTAGTACAAGTATCATATGCGATAGGAGTTGTAGAACCTACTTCTATACACGTAGATACTTATGGAACATCAACTGTTGATTTAACGGATGGTGACATCTCTAGAAAGGTGGCTCAAATATTTGATATGCGTCCTGCAGCTATAGAACGTAGATTGAAATTAAGAAACCCTATTTATTCTGAAACAGCAGCTTATGGTCACATGGGACGTGAGCCACGTACAGAAACTCTTGTTTTTGAATCTCCATATAATGGTAGAGTTGAGAAAACAGTGGAGTTATTTACATGGGAAAAATTAGATTTTGTAGATGAAGTGAAGAAGGTTTTTTC
>JALZUY010000031.1 GCA_023301395.1 Nonlabens sp. | reverse complement strand
CATAACGTTCATAGGCATTTAAAGAAACCTTGGAATCAATAATCATTTTCTTTCCACCAGGAAGATTGATCGCTACATCTGGGAAAACTGTTTTTCCTTCTTCGGTTTTAAAGCTTTGTTGCACCTCATATTCTGATCCTTTTTCAAGGCCCGATTTTTCAAGTACGCGTTCCAAGACTAATTCGCCCCAATTTCCACGCATTTTAGCATCACCTTTTAAGGCCTTGGTAAGGTTAGTAGTTTCCTTACTCATTTGCACGTTGAGTTCTTTGAGACCTATAATTTGCTGTTTAAGAATACTTTGACGTTCAATAGTATCTTTGTGAGTGTCTTCTACACGCTTTTCAAACATTAATATCTTCTCCTGCAGCGGATTCAATATTTGCTCAATGTTCTTTTTGTTTTGATCGGTGAATTTGGTGCTTTTTTCGTCTAGAATTTTATTAGCTAGATTTTCAAACTCTTTAGTGAATTTCTCATTTAGTTTTTCAATTTCTTGTTGTGCCTCAGAGTGTTTTTCTTCCGCTTTTGCATAAGCGGTGCGCTGCTCAGCAAGTAAGACTTCTAGATTGTTTTTCTCTCGATTAACTTCTATGTATTGTTTCTCAAGTTTATCGAGTCGTTGATTAAGATCTTGTTGAGTTTCTAGTTTTGAATCGAGTTGCCCTTTTAAGCTACTGGATTCCAGTCGCAATTGATCACGTTCTACAAGAGTTTGTTGCTGTTGTTGTAATTGTGATTGTAGTTGGGATTTTTCAGACTCTAAAAACTTCACGGTACTTGCCGTTTTTGTTTTCATAAAAAACCAAGCAAGCAATGCACCTAAAACGATACCTAGCAATACAAATAACAATACAGAAAGCTCTGAAGACATAAATCAATCAATTTATGTAAAGGTAAAAAGGAACTCGAGAGGTGGGAAATGAAAGTGGAGGAAGTTATTAAAAAATCCAAAGATTATGTGGAGATCCTTTAAGTATTAAGCAATAGCATTATAAAATTAAAAACCCAAGTAATTTGATTTACTTGGGTTTGAATTATATTTTGAAAAGATTCAAAAGCCTATTTCGCTTTTTTCAATCTCTTTTCAGCTTTTTTCTCTTTAGCCGATTTAGTTGGTTCTTTTTTTACGGCTTTCTTTGCGTCTTTACCTTTTCCCATAATATTTTCTTTTAATGATTGTCTTTAAATAAAAGCTTCCCGTAAAGCTACGTAGAATTAATGAATCTCGATAGTTTTATATACTATCCACAAAATCTTGAAATACTTGCTTGTGCTTTTCTAAATCCAGATCTGGTGAAAGAGATGCACGAACGATATAATCCTTATCACCTTCTTTAGTAGTTCCTTGAGTGGAAGTAGCTGGAATAGTCCAGTAGCAACCTTTCAATTGACCATAACTCACACAAAATTTACTTTCTTGCGGAATCTCAGTAATCATTAAGTTAATGAGTTTGAGATTTAAAGCTCTTTTGTAGCTTTCTCTTTCTTCATCACTATTTCCTTGAGTAGGAAGATCTAGTGAGAATACAGATGGTGTAAATCCTTCTTGTGCTAGTTCCTCAGATACAAAATTGATTTTTGCATTTGGTAAAATTTGTTCTATGAACGAGACAAATTCTCGAGTGTTTACATAAGCATGGGCTATGCGTTGTGTCATGGAAGGTAATTGCATAGCGAGAATTTCATATTGAAAAATAGTCGCTTCATTATCGCAAAGACTGAGATGTAAATCAATCTTTTCCATTAATGCGCTGGTTTTATTATTACCTACACAATAACCAGCAGTTACTTTTCCGCCGCTTGGGAACTTGGAACCACTTGCATAAGCAATGGTTCTCATAGAGGAAAGCATTTTTCCATCTCCTAAAAAGTGTACGTTAGGACAAAAAGTTTGATCGAGAATAAATACAGGATCGATGGCTATGGAACCATTTGCCGTTTTACGTTCTTGACTCAATACCGTTTTTAATTTTTCTAAATCAGGAACTTCTACTCTTGGATTCGTAGGAACCTCTGCGATGATATAAGGAATCGCATCTTCCTGTGCGATTTGAGTTAAAACGGTATCGATACTTTGTACCATATCATTATCACCATCTACAGGTAAATCAACTACTTCTACGTTATCTAAACAAGAGGCAATACGTCTCGCTTGATCGTTTGTTCCACCATAACAGTTAGGTGGTACAATAAACTTAATCGTTTTCCCTGGGTGATTTTCAATCGCATCATGAATCAATCCCATCATGATAGCATATTGAATAGACAAGCCACTAGAAGCTACTAATGGCGCTATTTGAGTACCTGTAATATCTCTTAATGAGTTCAACACACTTTGTTTATCGGCAGCTAGGTTGTTTTTTTCTTGAACTACAGCTGTTTGATTTACAAATGATTCCAGAGCAACGAGTGAATCTGCTGGAGTCATAGCTATGGTTTCTCTTCTACGCACATGCTGAATGTCTGAAACGTATTTATCGTTCTTTTCACCGTTAATAATTAGCATACTTCCTAGTTTACCGTGTAAACTGATGCCGAAATCAATGTTTGAATGAAGCTCTAAAGCGCCGATTACTTTTTCTTCAGATAAAAATATGTTACTACCGTCAAACGCAGTAAGGTCTGTTGCTTTTGCTACTTGTTTAAGCTCAAAATTGTAACCGTACACTTGGTTTAAAACGTTGCCTTTTAAAATAGAAGGTAGTTCACCCGTATAATTGATTTGCGTCTTTTTGTTTAATAATAAGTTCGCTCGTAAAACAGACAACACAGGAACGGTTTGAGAAGAAAAACTGATCACGTTCTCTGCCTTCAATCCATGTACCTGACCAATTCCCCATTCTAGCACACAGGATAACGGATGCCCTAATCGTATATAATCATAAGAAGTAGGTAATACGGCAAGTGCACCAGTAGTTGCGTTGTTCTCTTTATAAAGCGTTTCTAGTTGATCTATAAATTGAGTTTTGGCCAGTTTTTCATTATAAATATCCAGTCTATGCGTGGTAAGATTTAACCAGTCTGCTGGATGATTATTAATGATTTCCTTTATATAATTGAGTATGCTGTTGCGTTCCATATTTGTTGTATTCTAGTTACAAAAATATGGGTTTTTAGAACGGTAATTAGGATGTTTAACAAGATGTTTGTGAGTAGCAAACAAACTCTTAATACAAGCCTTTATAATCGCAAAATCAGGATTGATATATGATGATGGATATAGAAGTGTACTTGTTAGAAATTAAGTGAAAATCACTTGTTTTTTACCACAGTTCTTTGTTAGGCTTTCGGCTTTTCTTTCGTGCGAGGTCTTCGTTTCGGCACGGACTTCTTTCCGAGTTCTATTTTTCGCTTTCTTATGTGTTCGCTCAATTCTTCTCTT
>JALZUY010000030.1 GCA_023301395.1 Nonlabens sp. | reverse complement strand
CTCAAGAATACTTTACAGCTGTAAATGGAGTAAGCCTTAAGCTATACTCTGGAGAATCCTTAGGTCTAGTAGGAGAAAGTGGCTGTGGTAAGAGTACACTAGGTAATATGATTCTTGGTTTACGTGATATAACCAGTGGTCAGTTGATTTATAAAGGTCAAGACATTACAAACCTTAAAGGCAGTAAAATGCGTGCTTTGAGAAAAGAGATTCAAATCATTTTTCAAGATCCATTTGCATCATTGAATCCGCGATTAACGGTTGGACAGGCGATTATGGAACCTATGAAATGGCACGGCATAGGAACTAGTGACTTAGACCGCAAAGAACGTGTGATGCAATTATTGGAACGTGTAGGTTTAACTCAAGAGCAATTTAATAGATATCCACATGAGTTTAGTGGTGGACAGCGACAGCGTATAGGTATAGCAAGAACTGTTGCGCTAGAACCAGAGTTAATAGTTTGTGATGAATCTGTAAGTGCGCTAGATATTTCTGTACAAGCACAAGTACTTAATTTACTCAATGAGTTTAAAGAAGATTTCGGTTTTTCTTATTTATTTATTTCACATGATTTAGCAGTAGTAAAGTATTTCTGCGACCAAGTAATCGTTATGAATCAAGGAAAAATTGAGGAACAAAACGAGGCCGACGAACTTTATCGCAATCCACAAACAGATTATACTAAAAAGTTGATTAGTGCGATTCCTAAGGGATAGGTTTTTTTAGTAGGCAGTCTTGAAGCTTTCAGTACTCAGTTAGTTAAGATAAGTGTGTTTTAGAACGCAAAGAATGTTTTCACAATCAATTTGAATAGACCTTTTAAAAACAGATAAGTTGCCACTATTGCATTAGGGCGTTTTTCTTCTAGATAGGTTGTTTCCATGTTCGTCTTTTTTTGGGAATGCAAATTTGGATTTAATCAATCAATAGGTTTATTGCCCTGTATTATCCGATGAAATGCATTTATAGATTCTAAGTCAGTAAGCCTACACTCATGAGCTTTATTTGAACACTAACTATAACAGCATTAAACACTAATCATTAACATGCTAAGTATTTGTTTTGGCTTGTTTTAGATAATAAGTAGTTTACCTTAAATTGCACTATGGTTTTAAATTGAAAAGCTGATACAGATTTACCAAATGGTGAAACGTATCAGCTTACAAATGTTACTATGAATTGTAGACTGAAATATCGCCTACTTTAAGTTACTGCTTCATCTTAGGCAACTGCATTTCTATTCCATTATTTTCTCCTACAGTTACTGAACTTGCACCAGTTATAGTTACTTGTCCTACAGTGAAATCACTTTCAGTTGCTTCAAAGATATTCTCGACATATTTCTGTGGATTGCGATCTATGTATGGGAACCACGTGCTATGAATTTGAATCATTATTCTGTGACCTTTTTTAAAGGTGTGTAAAACGTCTTGTAAAGGAAAATTTACTTTTGTTTTCTTTCCTTCTTTAAATGGTTGAGGCTGTGAGAAATCATCTCTAAAACGTCCTCTAAAAGTCTCTGCTCTTACGAGCTGTTGATATCCAGCAAGAGTTACATGGTCTGGAGTATGTTCTTCATTTTTCATGTCACCAGGATATACATCAATAACCTTGACAATAAAATCTGCATCAGTAATTCCCTTAAGAATTACTTCAAGATTTGCTTGAATTTCTCCTGCAAGTCTCATGTTATCTTCAAGAATATTTGTTTGAAAGGTGAGTACATCTGGTCTTCTTGAAGCGTGACGTTGATCGTCTGTCATATAAGCTCTAGGAGTAAATGTCACTGGAGTTATTTCACTTCTAAACGGTACAGGCTTAGATGGATCACTAGTGTAAGTGTGATTTAATTTTTTATCTCCTTTTTCATTTACAAGAAGTTCACCGTTTTTACCAAAGCCAAAAATAATTTCATCTTGCTGTGGTGGCCATTGCATGAACTTTTCCCATTGCTTTAATCCTGTGTCAAACATATAAGCTTCAGGTAGTGTTGGGTTTTTCTCTCCTTTTAAATGATGCTCAAAAAATGGTGTTTCTATTTCTCTATGGTAGAATGTAGATATACTATCACCAAAATGGATGTGATTCACGATTTGACTTCCTGGCTCACGGGCCCAGTTTCCATGACTCCATGGTCCCATTACGATCATGTTGTTTTTATTCTCAGGATTGTTCCGTTCTACATTTTTGTAAATGTTCAATGGTCCATATAGATCCTCAGCATCAAACCAACCACCTACAGTCATTACGGCATGGTCTACATTTTTTAAATGAGGAATAATAGAACGTTTTTGCCAGAATTCATCATAATTAGGATGCGATGCAACATCCTTCCAGAAAAAATTATCGGGATAAATGTTTTCAGTTACATTTTTCAATGGACCTATTCCCATGTTGAATTCATAAGAATCATTCATGTTTCCAGCGGCACGTAATTTATCCCATTTGTCATTATACCAGCTCTCTGTAGTAGGTTCTGTTTGATGTCCAAAAAGAGGATAGGCAAGAATATAACTTTGTAGAGTTGCGCCCATGTGATGGAAATCATCAAAGAAAAAGTCTCCTATAGGTGCTTGTGGTGAGCTTGCAACAAGTGATGGATGCGCGTCTGGTAATGCAGCTGCTGTGTAAAATCCTGGATAAGAAATTCCCCATTGACCTACTTTACCATTGTTATTAGGTAGATTTTTTACTAACCAATCTACGGTGTCATAAGTGTCTGAGCTTTCATCAATATCTTCCTTATTATTGATGTCATTCCCAGGAATATTAGGTCGCATGTTATCAAAATCTCCTTCACTCATCCATCTACCACGCACATCTTGATAAACAAAGATGTAGCCTTCCTTCATGAGTAATTCGTTAGGCCCTAGACGGCTTGGATATGTATCTTCTCCATATGGGCGCACACTATAAGGTGTACGTTGCATAAGAATTGGATATTTTTTAGAATTGTCTTTAGGACTATAAACCTGCATATATAATTTCACACCATCACGCATCTCGACCTGGTGAACGGTTTTAGTATAATTTGCTTTTATGTACTCTTGTTTTGTTGAGGATTGCGCTTTCGCGAAAGCGGAACCTAAAACCACTAACGCAACTAGTAAAAATTGTTTCATAAGAATAGCTTTAATGCTGGCTTAAAGATAAATGAACTCCATAAAAAAAGGCTCTCAATTAAGAAAGCCTTTTGATTTTGTAGAATTTGAATCTTACCAGATTTTGATTCGATCGTCAGGAGTGATATACATACCATCATTTTCAGTGATTTCAAACGCATCGTAAAATGCATCAATATTTTGAAGTGGCACATAACCGCGATACATACCTGGTGAATGTGTGTCACCTTTGATACGTTGCTTTAATGCCTCATCACGCATTTTTGTACGCCATACTGTTCCCCAACTCAGGAAGAAACGCTGTTCTGGTGAGAATCCATCAATAGCGTCTGGTCGTCCTTTATCTTCCATCCATAACTGGTGCGCGTCATAAGCAGCATTTACTCCACCTAAATCACCTATGTTTTCACCTAATGTAAATTCACCGTTGATATTCACTCCAGGTAGTACTTCTATAGCGCTGTACTGGTTTGCAAGGTCTTTACCTAGTGCTTCAAATTGTGTTTTATCACTATCTGTCCACCAGTTAGTCATGTTACCGTTTGCGTCAAATTTTGCACCGCTATCGTCAAACCCATGAGAAATTTCATGACCTATTACAGCACCCATTCCACCAAGGTTAAAAGCAGCGTCTGCCTCATAGTCGTAGAAAGGTGGTTGTAAAATAGCTGCAGGGAAAACAATCTCATTATAGTATGGATTATAATATGCGTTCACCGTTTGTGGAGCCATAAACCATTCTGTTTTATCAACTTTTTCACCTAATTTATTAAGGTTGTCGCGATAGTTCCATGCTTGAACTGCAAGCATGTTGTCAAATAAAGTTCCACCATCTTTAGGGCTTTTTATTTCCATCTCAGAGTAATCCTTCCACTTGTCTGGATATCCTATTTTAATGGTCATCCCGTTAAGTTTATCAACGGCTTTAGTTTTTGTTTCTGGACTCATCCATGCTAGTCCATTGATACGTACTTCATATGCTTTTTTTACATACTCGATCATTTCTTTTGCCTTAGCCTTAGCCTCGGCAGGGAATTTTTCACTTACGTAAAGTTGTCCTAGCGCTTCACCTAGAGTTCCATTAACAGTTCCTAGTGCACGCTCATTGCGTGGGCGTTGTTCTTTTGCACCACGCATAGTTTTACTGTAGAAATCCCAGTTTGCGTTTTCAAGCTCTGTTGAAAGCATGCCGGCAGCACCGTCAACCATAGTCCATCGCATATAAGTTTTCATAGCCTCGAGATTGCTATTGTCCCACATGTTATTCAATGCCGTCATATATGCTGGTTGAGAAACAATGATGTTGTCAAATTCTTTCACATCAAGTTTGTCAAAATATTCATCCCAGTTAATAGCTGGAACTAGAGTTTTGAACTCGTCCATACTCATAGGGTTATAACTCAATAGGGGATTTCTACGTGCAACTTTGTCTAAACGTGGCTGCGCCATTTTAGTCTCAATTGCTATTACAGTTTGAGCATCTTGCATTGCTTTTACTGGATCTGTTCCAGTAAGTGTTAACATGCGTGCTACGTGCTTTTCATATGCAGCTAATTTTTCTCTGTTGTCTGCATCATCAAGATCAATATAATATTCACGTTGCATTCCTATGGAGCCTGGACCCATTTGAGCTACGTTTATATCAGTGTTTTGAGCATCGGGTCCTGCACCGAAGCCGTAAAAACTTCTTAATCCTTTTGAAGAAAGATCTGCAAGTAAAGCAGGGATTTCATCTACAGATTTTACTGCATCGATTTGTTCTAGATAAGGTGTTAAAGGTTCATAGCCTGCTTGATCTCTAGATTCTGTATCCATAATGCTTTGAAACACATAAACGGCTTTGGCCTGATCTGAGGATGCGTCAAGATCTTTATCGTTCATTGCTCTGTCTAGAATGGCAAGCACATCAGCATCTGTATCTTTTCTTAGTTTATTGAATCCACCCCAAACGGTTTGATCTGCTGGAATCTCAGTGGAGTCTATCCATGTTCCATTTACGTAACGATAGAAATCGTCTTTAGGTGAAACACTAGTATCCATGGCTGTCATGTCTAGTCCAGGATATGTTTTTAGTTCATTGTCACATGATGTAAGAGCAATTGCAGCTATGCAAGCACCTACAACGGTAAGTTTTAAATTCATAATAAGAATATTAGATAGGTTAGTAGTGTCTTTAAAAAACAGATAGGAAATATAAGAATAGTTTGCTGGTATTATATATTCTTTAATTTATAATTAACTAGCGGTCAAATAAAAAGCCCGCATAAATGTGAGCTTTTAAAAGTGATCATAAGAATTAAAGCTTAGTTAACAATAAGCTTTTCAGTTATGTTTCCAGTTGCAGTAGTTATGTTTAAAAAGTACATTCCATTTGCAACACCCGAAATATTAATTTCGTGAGAATCACCTGAGTTATTTGATTTAGTAGTTATTAGTTTACCAGTAACGTCATAAATCGCATAGTCAAATGAATCTGAGTTATTCCAAGAAAGAGTGAAATCACCTTTTGATGGGTTAGGATAAACTCTGTAAGAATCTTGAAGTTGTCTGTCATCATTACTAAGTGTTCCTGTAACTACTACGTTGTCAATAACGACTCCTTCTTCAGTAACGGATTGATCTGATTGGAATACATATCTGAATGTAATATTGTTCTCAGAACTGAAGGCAGATAGGTCATAAGAGTATGTTTTCATAGTGGCGTCTGTTCCAGTCCATTGAGCACCTACACAGTTTGTACAATTTATACCATTGGGACTTCTATTTGAATTGTACCAATTAGGGTCTGTTGAACTTCCTAGTGTATTCCATGTAGTTCCACCATCAGTACTAGACTCCATATACATAATATCCCAATTTAATTCTAACTCAAACGCCATTTCAAATTGTAGAGTAGGATTGTTAAGTCCTACTAGATCATAACAACCGGTAAATAAGTAAGCAACCGTATCATTAGGATGTTCACCACCTAGATTAGTCGCATAAACTTGAGAGCCACTTACTGCTTGGTTCAAAACGATTCCAGTAGGAACTCCGCGTTCCCATAGATTAGCACCAGTTGATTGATTGAAAGTAAGGAAATCTCTATTTTCAAATTGATGAATATCATTGATGACACCTGTATTGTTTTTCAAGATTGTTGTGCTTTCCGTATTATTACTTGCAAATGCATCATTAAACGTATCTACGGTAACTGATAGGTCATTTGAACCTAGATTAAGATTTAATCCAGTTATAGTAACTGTAGTTTGACCTTGAGATGGAATAACAACACTGTAACTATTATTCAATGTAGCTCCACCGTTTACAGAATAAGTAAGATTGAAAGAATTGATCATATTAGTTCCACCGTTTTGAAGAACCACATCCACGTCAGAACTACTACAAGTTGTAGAACTGTTTGAAGTTGTAATGCTTACTAAATTAATATCTGTAGGTGGTGGACCTGCAAGAGCTGATGTTTGCCAAATACCTCTACCATAAGTTCCTGCAGTAAGAATATTGTCTACAGCGTTCACCTCTAAATCTCTAATATTTACATTAGGTAAGTTGTTATTAAATGTGTCCCATTGAGTGGTCACTTCATCATATTTATAAACACCTCTTGTAGTACCTACAAATAACTCGCCGTCTATACTCAACGGTAAACTAGCTAAGGTGTTCTTACCTAAGTTAGGAAGATTTGAAGTAATATCTGTAAAGCTGGTTCCTTGATTATCACTTTTATAAACACTACCAAAAGAAAATCGAGTCGAAACATAAACAATGTTACTATCGTTGTTACTTACTTCTATTGCAGTTATGTCTTGAGGAAACCCAGCTACTTGAGTAAAGTTTACACCTGCATTTGTACTACGATACAATTGGCTGTTAATAGCCATATATATAGTATTGTCATCACTAGGATCAATTTCCAAAACATCAATATTGGCACCAAATGGCGACGAAACAATAGCAAAACTACCATTCTGAACTTTATATAAACGTGTGTATCCTACATAAATAGTTCCTTGACTATCTGTTTTAAGAGGTGTAATCCAGTTTCCGGTTTCATTTGATGGGCGACTAATTGAACCTTGAAGTGTGTTTCCTGCATTATCAGTGAAATATAGTCCACCACCACTTTGAATAAAACCATATCTTATGTTTGAGTCGAGTGGATTAATTCCTCCATCCATACCGTCAGCTCCATAAAAGTTTTTCCACAGATCACCACTTCGTGTATGACCACCATTATCCTGCAAACCACCTACGATGTCTGCACTTGATTGAGCGCTAACTGCAATTCTGTAAAACTGGCCTATTTGCGCTCCTGCTGTTAAATCTGTGAAACTATTCCCACTATTTCCACTACGATATACACCACCGTCAGACATAACAAATAATTCAGATCCAAATTGTCTGATCTGGTGAATATCTGCATGTGTATAGCTAGCGCCAGTTGGGTTACTCCATGAATTTACTTTTGTAAAAGAAGTTCCTCCATTGAATGATCTCCAAGCATTTAGACATCCTGTGTAAAGTAATTCAGCATTTGTAGGAGATACTTCAAAGGCTAGGTCAAAATTACCTTGGCCACTTTCTAATATATCCGTTCCATTATCTCTTCTTGTAAAAGTAGCACCGCTATTAGTTGATCTATAAATGCCTAATAGTCCTGCGCTATTATCGATAATGAGGAGATATACGTAGTTTACATTTGCTGGAGTGACAGCAATAACACTTCTTCTCATACCTGAAGGTAATCCAGTTGAAGGTTGTGAAAATGTCAATCCATTATCTGTTGAAATTTGAAAAGAGTTAATTGTACTTAAGTAAATCGTATCTGGTGTATTTGGTTTTAGCTTAATATCTTTCACATTACCAGCAAAAGTTCTAGTAAACGAAGAACCGCCATTAGTGGATCTATAAAATCCTTGATTTGATGAAACAAATATTTTATTACTATCCCTAGGATCAAGATAAACTTCGCTAATATTACCTGTTGCACCTGTAAATGTTAATCCAGTACTGTTCCATGTTTGTCCGCCATCAGTAGATTTCATTAAACCTATACTGAATGTATCTCCACCATCATCATCACCAGTTCCTATGTAAATGGTGTTTGAATCTGTAGGGTCTACTGCTATAGCACTAACTCCTATTTCAGTTAGAAAATCTGATAAAGGAGTCCAGTTTACACCAGCATCTATAGATTTCCAAATTCCTCCACCTGGAGCACCTATATAATAAGTGTTTGCATTATTAGGGTCTACAGTCAACGTGTTTACTCTTCCTTGTCCTGTTGACCAGGAACCTGTACCTAGAGTTGTAAAAGGTCCTACTGCATTCCAGTTTGAATTATCAACAAGTGTGCTTTTTTGAATACTACGACTATTCATAATTTGCTCTAAATCTCTTGCTCCTTGAAGAGTACCATCTACTTTAACATAAGACGCTGCTGCATCAATCCATCTCATGAATGGTTTGTATCCACTACCTTTTGCATCCTTGTCATGTGTTGCCCAGTAAGCCTCACCAGCATTTTTAATGTCTTGATAGGTGAGTTCACCGCTTTTTTCTTGTCGTAATTGATCCATCCATGGATTGTCTGCACTAGGTTGTGCTGTAACAAATACAAATACTAAGAGGAATAAATAGGGGAATAACTTCATAATTATGGTTTGAATGCTGCGCAATATACTAAGTAGGTCTCACGGTTTAGTAACAACTACTTCTTTTTGTCTTAATATGTGTGAAAACTAACAGTATAGAGTTTTTTATTTAATCATGTATTTCAACGGGTTTTTTGTTCACGAAGGCGATAGAGATTACATCTTAATAGGTGTGCCGGAATCGAATTCATAACCCATTTGCTTCTTTCATTAAAGCTGGTTTTTATATGAAATAGACATATTTCTCATGAGAAGAAAGACATGGATTTTATACTGTTTTAAATGTTTTTTTGATGCTTACTCGTTTCCATAAATCATAATCGTCGTGAGATAGTGCCTTTTTTGCGCAAAACTGAACATAACGCTCAGTAATAGTAATATGGTGAGTTCTCTTTTGATAGTTAGTTGTTAGGTATTTGAGATTTTAATCTTTTTATGAATTCTTTACTCTTTTTAAGTTGCTCGATGTAATCTTCATCCCATTGCTTTTTAAGCTCTGTAAGGGAAGAAACATTGTCATTAGGAACGGCTATGGATAGCACGTAGTGAGCGATTTTATAAACGCCATTCTCTATTTTTAAAATACCACTACCACGACATATTCCCATTTGAGTATCAAGGAGTTCATCAAAATATATCACACCATTTGAGTTATAAACGTTACGCTCTAGAGAAGTAAAAGACCAAGCCTTGCCTCTATCAAAATACGGTTTTGAAAAAGTTTTAAACTCTTCAAGTTGCCAGTTTTCAGTTGCATCAGTTCCTATGAAAATGGCATCACTGGTCATTAAATTGAAATAATAGTCAAAATTTGCCTCAGCCGCAGCTAGGTGCCAATCATCTATAGTGCGATCTATACTATCTGTATTGATGGCTTTTTGTGAGCCGCAAGAAGATAAAGTTATAGCGGCCATAAGGAATAACATTCTTTTCATAGCTGTTAAAGATAAAGTAGAAAAATTTAAACTTGACTTGAATGTTTGTTTCATACTACGTGTGTTCTTAAATTCGGTTTATGGAAAAACACAAATGTGGTTGGTGTCTGGGCAGTGAAATCTATGAGGAATATCATGACAACGAATGGGGAACACCTGTTTATGATGATCAAACACTGTTTGAATTTCTTATTTTAGAAACTATGCAGGCTGGATTGAGTTGGATCACTATTTTAAAGAAAAGAGCTAATTACTTTGATGCACTTGACCAGTTTGATGTTGAAAAAATCGCAAAGTATGATCAAGTAAAGCAAGACGAATTACTTTTAAATGCAGGGATTATACGTAATAAACTCAAAGTGAAATCTATCATAACAAATGCAAACCTATTTATAGAGATCCAGAAAGAGTATGGAAGTTTCTCAAAATATATATGGAATTATGTAGATGGAACACCTATTAAAAATAGGGTGGTTAATTATAAAGAAGCTCCTGCAAATACACCACTTTCAGATCAAATTTCAAAAGATTTAAAAAAGCGAGGCTTTAAGTTCGTGGGCTCTACCATTACGTATGCATTCATGCAAGCAACAGGAATGGTAAATGATCATGAGGTGAATTGTCATCGCTATGATGAGGTTTAGTAATTAAATCCCTAAGACTTTTAACCTAACTCAGATAACTCAAAAATACTTCACGATCAATCTCTACAGCTCCTAAGCTGTCTAAATGGTCGTTATGAATTTGAGCGTCAATTAATTTATAACCCTTTTTCTTTAAGTCGTTTACAAGATAGAATAGTGCTGTTTTACTAGCATCAGTAGTTAGGGCAAACATGGATTCTCCACAGAAAACGCCTTTTTCAGGCAGGTCTATTCCGTATAATCCACCAACTAATTCTTCATCTTTAAAAACCTCTATGCTTTTTGCATGACCTAGTTCATGGAGTTGTGAATAAGCAGTTATAAAATCATCATTAATCCATGTTCCATCTTCATGCAGGCGTTTTACATTTGCACAATGATTCATTACATCAGTAAAGCAAGTGTTTTCTCTAACCTCATAACCTCGATTACGCATACTCTGTTTTAATGACTTACTTACTCTCATGGGTTGCTCTAGCGATAGATCAAACACCATGCGTGGATCTGGACTCCACCAGCAAATAGGTTCTCCATCACTATACCATGGGAATATTCCTGAACGATAGGCTAGTAACAATCGCTCTACACTCAAATCTCCACCTACAGCTAGCAAACCATGGTCTGGAGCTGCGCTAGGATGTGGGAAAACAAGTCTATGATCTAGTATTTGCACGATTTAGGGACTTTAAATTTGGATTTGATTTTAAAAATGATAACTTTGAGTAGCCTTCAAAGCTAATTTATTTCATCATTGCTTTTTTTGAGTTTGTAATGGAGGCTAACCTATTAAGAAAGAAATCCCGACTGTAATGGCCGGGATTTTGTTTTTAAAATTTTGAGAATCAAAAGTCAGAGCTTCTTTTCAAAACAAAAACTTTTCTCTAATCCTTTATAGGGACCATAATTCTCAATAAATTGATATGCTCTTTTTTTATAAATAGCAATCGCCTCTTCTTGATTGATTCCTGTCTCTAGAATGCATCTCTTAAATGAAAGATCTACTGCCCATTTTTCAAGATTTTCTAGAATCATAGATGCGATTCCTTTACCTCGATAAATGTTTCTAGTGTACATTCTCTTAATCTCCATAGATTGAAAATCGTACTTTTTAATAGCACCACAACCTGCTGGGATATTATCCTTGTAGATAATAACTACATTTTTAATAAGATCCAGTTTATTGAACTGATTATAAAAACTATGGTCATCACCATCAGTGATTGATAGGTAAGCATCAAGTTCTTTTACTAGTGCTATAAAATCTTTGTTATGAGAATCAGTTCTTACTAATCTCATGATTTAAGGTCTTATTAGAACGGTAAATCATCGTGATCCTCATCTTTTGAATTTGAAATTGGGTCAAATTCATCAAATGGTGGAATCTCTTGAGAAGGCGTTGCTGGAGTAGCTCCTACACGCTCGATTTTCCATCCCACGATAGAGTTGAAATACTTAGTTTCACCTTGTGGACTTTGCCACTCACGACCTCTCAAGTTAATACCTACTTTAACGGGCTCACCTACTTGAAAACTGTCTAATAAACTTGTTTTATCTTGAACAAATTCTAGCATCAAGTGTTGAGGATACTGCTCTTCGGTAGTAATTACTAGTTCGCGTTTTTGAAAACCACTGGCGCCAAAAGATTTGGTTTCACCTATTACTTTAATTTTTCCTTGTACATCCATGTTATAATAATAAAATTTTCCACGCATCTATGATGTTCCCTTGCAGGATCAATTCATGAGCACGTGTATGTTTTTCTTTAATTTTCAAAGCTGGTAGTTTTTCCGCTTTCGCGAAAGCGATAACAGAATCTTTATCTGGTATAGTCTCAATATTCCCTAGTTTACCTAGATCGTTTCCAGTTAGGATATCACTGTTTTTTGCGTGTTCAGGTAATGCGTCAACACCTACACCGAGTGTTGCCAAAGGTTTAGGGACCTCAAACATTGCGTCCTTAGAGCGACAGTACCAGTTTCCACCCATACGAGCTACGGTATCAATTTTGGTTTGATCTATTTTTCCATCTGCATCAAGTACCTCATCGTTTACATGAACCATTACGACTTCACAAATGATTAAATTTCCAGCGCCACCTTCCTGACCTAATTCAACGATTTCTTTTACTTTACATTCAAATTGCACAGGACTTTCTGCTACACGTGGTGGAGCAACTAGATCTGATGGAATAGCTGTTAAGCCTGCTTTTACAAATTCATCAACTCCAGCAGCATATTCTGTGCTGCTTAATGACATTTGTTGAACAATATCATAATTCACAATATTAATAACAACCTCACCGGTAGCTCTTGCATTTATTAAAGTGTGCTTTATGCTATTATCACGCACGCGTCTTGCTGGAGAAAATATCATCACCGGCGGATTTGCACTAAAAACGTTGAAAAAAGAATAAGGTGATAAATTCACATTACCATCTTCATCAATAGTACTTGCAAATGCGATAGGTCGTGGTTGTACCGCGCCTAGCATAATGCCATGTAAATGAGCTGTCTTTGTGTCTTTAGGATCTAGTTTCAACTTGATTTTTTAAGGATGGTAAAGGTATGGATTTTATAGCGTTTTTGTAAAACAGAATAGAGATTTAAAAGAGACTTTTACACAGTGTATCATAAAATGAAGTTGAATACGTTTGACAAATAATACTATATTTAAAACTCTTAACAGATTTCATGAATTTCACAGCTAATCGCAATGTACTTAGATGGATAATTATTGCCTTTGCAGTAGTTATTACCGCTCTCATTTTATGGAATACTTATGGCTTTTTTCAACAACTTAAAGAAAGTGAGAGGAAAAACATGACTGAATATAAAACGGCAATTGAGGATTTTAATAATCAATCTTTAAATGCTGAGATGGGCAGCTTAGGTACCATAGTGACTCAAAATAATACAATCATACCGCTTATTGAAGTGAATTTTAAAGGTGAGATGAAAGCTAGGAATTTACCTGAATATGTAAAAAACGATTCTGTAGCTTTAACTAAGCTAGTAAAAGAATATGAGCAGCTTAATCCGCCGCTTGAGATCAGTTATCAGGGAAAGCCGTATCAAACTATTTACTACGGTGAAAGCCCGATTATTACTAAAATGAAATATTTTCCAATGGCCTTGCTGTTGATTTTAGTCCTTTTTGGTGCTGTAATTTGGTTCTTTTATCGCTCTACTAAAGCTAGTGAACAAAATAAACTATGGGCTGGAATGGCAAAAGAAAGTGCCCACCAGATTGGAACACCATTATCGTCACTGGTAGGATGGACCACTTTATTGAGAGAGACTAATGTAGATCCCAGTTATATTGTTGAGATGGAAAAAGATATCGTCAGATTACAAACCATTACGGAGCGCTTTTCTAAGATAGGTTCCATTCCTACATTGTCTGAAATGGATATTGTGGATCAAACAGAAAAAGCAGTTCATTACATTTCTTCTCGCAGTTCAAAATTGGTAGACTTTACCGTTGATTTACCTAGTCAACCTATTATGGTAAAACTTAATGAACAATTATATGCTTGGGTAATTGAGAACCTGATTAAAAATGGAATTGATGCTATGAAAGGAAAAGGTGCTATGAAAATCTACTTACGTGCCGATGCTCATAAAGTTTTTATTACAGTGACCGATACTGGGAAAGGAATTCCAAAAAGTCAATGGAATCAAGTATTTACTCCGGGATTTACTACAAAAAAACGCGGTTGGGGCTTAGGTTTATCACTGGCTCATCGCATTATTAAGGATTATCATAAAGGAAATATAAGAGTGTCAGGAAGTAAAAAGGATCTAGGAACAACTTTTGAAATTGCACTCAGTAAATTGAAATAGAATTCACCTGAAATAGAACTTTCCATTAAGACAACAAAAGTTTAGTATTCTAAATTTTTTCATTCCTACATCTTGACTTACTTTTGCTTATTCAAATTTATTCTAAATAAGCTTTGAGCGATACTATTGCACATTTAAAACGTGGTGAACAAGCCACAATTATCTCTTTTAATGAAGAGCAAGTGCCCTTGAAATTACTTGAGATGGGTTGTTTGCCTGGGAATAAAGTGGTAATGATGGAAAGTGCACCTTTCCAAGATCCTATTTATCTTAATATTAATGGAACTTATCTTGCGATACGTCGTGAGACTGCTCAACAAATAGTCGTGGAGCGCAATGGGTAAATCAATCAATGTTTCTCTTATAGGAAACCCTAACACTGGGAAAACATCTCTTTTTAACAGACTGACTGGCCTCAATCAAAAGGTTGGGAATTATCCTGGAATAACCGTAGAAAAAAAAGAAGGAATATGTAAACTGGATCGTGGTCTTAAGGCTCATGTTCTAGATTTACCAGGCACCTACAGTTTAAATACATCTAGTCTTGATGAAAGTGTAGTTGTAGAAACCTTATTGAATAAAAATTCTAAAGATTATCCAGATGTAGCTGTTGTAGTGTCAGACATCGAGAATCTCAAGCGCAACTTGTTACTTTTTACACAAATTAAAGATCTTGAAATCCCTACGATTCTGGTAATCAATATGGCAGATCGCATGAAGCGTAAAGCGATATCGCTGGATATCGATTTGATGGAGCAAGAATTAAATACCCGAGTGGTATTATTAAGTGCTCGCAAGAACATAGGTGTAGATGATTTGAAACAGGCTATACTAGAATATAGAATCTTAAAACCAGAACCTTGTGTTAATGCCTCGAGCATAGATCCAGAATATTTTGCAACTCTAAAAAAGGCCTATCCTAAACAGTCGATTTATAAATTGTGGTTAGTGATTACCCAAGATGTGAATTTTGGTAAAATTGATAGGAATAGAGACTTAGAAGAGTTGAAAACAGCATCTTTTTCAGTTAAGTCTGAGAATGATTTAAAGAAAATGCAACATAAAGAAACGGTAGTGCGCTATCAGTTTATAAATGGGTTGCTCAAAAAAGTGTTGAATGTAGATAAATCACAGGCCAAAGATTTACGCACTCGATTAGATCGTGTTCTACTTCACAAAGTTTGGGGTTATCTAATTTTCTTTTTGGTATTACTTCTAATTTTTCAAGCTATTTATGATTGGTCTACATATCCTATGGAATGGATTGATACATTCTTTGCAAAAGCGAGCTCTTGGGCACAAAACACTTTGCCTAGTGGTCCTTTTACAGACTTGATATCTGAAGGAATTATTCCTGGACTAGGCGGGATAGTGATTTTTATACCTCAAATAGCTTTCTTATTTCTGTTTATAGCTATACTAGAAGAAAGTGGTTATATGAGTAGAGTGGTCTTTTTAATGGATCACATTATGAAAAAATTTGGTTTGAGTGGAAAAAGTGTCGTGCCACTAGTCTCGGGAACAGCTTGTGCTATTCCTGCAGTTATGGCAACCCGAAATATTGAGGACTGGAAAGAACGTTTGATTACTATTTTAGTAGTTCCTTTTACAACTTGTTCTGCACGGTTACCTGTTTACTTGATAATTATATCTCTCGTAATCCCAGAGGAAAAAGTATGGTGGATTTTTAATATGCAGGGATTGACATTAATGTTGTTGTATATGCTAGGCTTTGGTGCTGCGATATTCTCAGCTTGGGTGCTCAATATAATATTACCTATCAAGCGTAAAGCGTTTTTTGTAATGGAAATGCCGGCCTATAAATTACCGATGCTTAAAAATGTGGGAATTACAGTTCTTGAAAAGACAAAGAGTTTTGTATTAGGTGCTGGAAAAATTATCATGGCAATCTCAGTAATATTATGGTTGCTAGCCAGTCATGGAATGGGCGAGCAGTTCACAAATGCTGAGGAAATCATAAAAGAGCAATATGCCGGGCAAAACCTGTCTGAAGAAGAATTAACTAATAAAATAGCATCTCAACAATTAGAGCATAGTTTTATAGGGTACATAGGAAAAGGGATAGAACCAGCTGTGAGGCCATTAAGATCGGAAGAGCAACACG
>JALZUY010000029.1 GCA_023301395.1 Nonlabens sp. | reverse complement strand
TTTAGACACTGATGGTGATGGTGTTAAAAACTCATTAGATATCGATTCTGACAACGACGGTATTCCAGATAATATAGAAGCACAAACTACGGCTGGTTATCAAGCTCCTAATCCAGATACTTTAGGAGATTACATCGGTACATTTGGCGTGAATTCAAAATACTCAATTTTACCAGGTGGTGGATTAACACCTGTAAATACAGATAATGCGTTTGCTTATTCAGATACGGTACCAGATTATTTAGACTTTGATGCAGATAATGATGGTATTTTAGATATCAATGAAAGTAGAGATCCAACCATTCCACTAGTGTTATCAGAAATAGAAGATGTAGATGGTTTACAAGATAATTTTGATACCGTAGCTCTAATATCAGCCGCATCAATAGCAATTGTAAATACTAATTCAAATGACGCTATTACAAGTCCAGCAACCTTTTTTACTGACTTAGCAAATCCTGGAGGAGATTTAGACTATAGAGAGCTATTAGATACTGATTCTGATAGTGTTTCAAATATGGAAGATTTAGACGATGATAATGATGGGATCTTTGATGTTAATGATAACACTATTAATGGTTTAATGCCAGACGCTATTTATAATTTTGAAAATAGCCTTAATGATTCATCTGGAAATGGTTTTAATCAACAAAATGTAACAATACCAGTATATAATTCATTCAATGTACTAGGAGCAAGTTCTATAAAATTTGACGGTACATATTTGATTCAATATGATAATGGTACTTTTTTAAACCAAGAGATAATAAGATCAACTCACGCAGTATGGATCAAACCAGATGCATTAGTAGGTATTCAAGAAATCATTGATGAAGGAGGGAATTTTAATGGATTAACAGTACGTTTAAATGGAGCGACATTAGAAGCACGTGTCATAGAAGCTGGTACTGCAGGCACAACAGTTTCTTTTCCTTATCCTAATGATGGATTATGGCATCATGTCGCAATAACTTATGATCAAGGAAATTACATATTGTATTTAGATGGTGTGGGCTCTACGGTAGTTACATCTGGTTTTGGGAATTTAGGAACACATGGAAATCAAGCAGGTTTAGGAGGTAGGAATAGTCACAATGCTTTTACAACAGGAACTGGATCTGATTTCTTTTCAGGATTAATGGATGAGTATTATCATTTTCCAGATGCTTTAACTCCTGCACAAATACAGCTACTAGTAAGTATAGATACAGATGGAGATGCTATTCCTAATCAACTAGATCTAGACTCAGATGGTGATAAATGTTTTGACTCCTTAGAAGCAGGACATAACCAGCCAGTGCGTCCAGATGGAACTATTACTGATGGTAGTGATGTAGGTAATAATGGTACTTCTGTATTAGTAGAAACTAATGATATGCCAACTGCTGCATTTAACTATATGCTTATTGAAACGGTAATTGATAGGGTCGATTTTATGAATTCAGGAATACAAGGAGCTGCTTGTCAACCAGGTTACATGAGACACGGTAAGTTTTTCCAGAGTGGAAATAAGCAACCTATGCAATTTGGTAATTAGAGTTCCGCTTTCGCGAAAGCGAAACATTTATAATCTACTCAACTAATAACTTCACATAGAGAGACTATATTACTTCTGTTAGAATAGATGATGTATTATTAAGTCCTACCAAATAATTTTAACCGTAGAGATGGAATCGCCTTCAATGATTTTAAAGTTTTCGTCAATAGCTAGTATACCGCTATATTCTACTTTTTCTTGATCTATAGTATTCCAAAACACTTGCGTATACATGTATTGATATTCATGATCAAAATCGCCCCAAATAGACTCGCCAGGCTTAGTTTTTTCCTCAATAGGAGTTAGTTTTAGTTCCTTAAATTCAAGATGGCTGCCTATTATTAATTCTAGATCACCAGTGTTTAAATCTGTAAGACTTGGATTTGTATGTTGCAGTTTGTTTTGCTCAATGATATCTATAAATTTTTCCTGAATATAACTTTCGTGAAAAGTAACTCTATCAAAAGAAGTTGCCTCTGTAGTTACCTTAGACTTTTCTACAGCAAGATTATCCATTTCATAATCGGCATTTTTACAGCCTATTACTAGAATAGCGCTTGTATTATAAGATGTTTTCTCATGACGCTATTTTGAATTTTAACTTGATTATTTTTCCTTGATCATACTTCGTTTCAATAATCACCATGCGTTTTAAACTTGTGGTAGGCGTGGTGAGCTTATTAATAAAAGCTACTTTTTCATATAAAGTAACACCTATGGAATGTGGTAATACTTCCATTAGAATTGCATCTTGATCTATAAGTTTATGCAATTGTACTCGACGGTTTTTGTACTCTTCTATTTTACCATTAGAATAGTAATCCAGCATGAGTGCATAGTAATCGGTTTTAAGATATTGTAGGTTGGGTACTTCTTTATTAAAATCGATTTGAATCGTATCGTTTTATGATACGGTGATTGTGCAATAAGGCTGATTTTTTGAGAGTTGCTTTTTCCTTTAAAACAACCTGTACTATCAGTTTTATGATAGCTTTTTTGATCTTCATCAAATAATATAACATCTATAGGAATATCGGTGATTGCAGTACGTCGGTCTTGATAGTGAAAACAAATAGAAAATTCTGTAGTTTGGGTAGATTGCCACCAGTTATAACAGACTATAATAAACTCCATTATTGTAAAACCGATTACAGACTGAAATAGATGATTCTTCTTCTACTTTTTATTTTGTCTTTTATCTATATCCTGTTTTATCAGGGTGTTTGTTCTAGCTTTTTCTAAATGAATAAAATTATTCCAATTAGAATGACCTGTATAAGTAGCCAGCAGATTTAAAATATCAATACGAGGTAATTTTTTGCATCGTTTTTTACGTAGGTGTAAAACCATTTTTCGCTAACGGTATTACCAGTTTTAGATTTTAAATGATCCTGAAAATGAATGATTTCTTGACCTTTCCATTCTTTTATTTTTCCTATAGCTTCATTAATTCCTTGCGCATACACATCTTCTACATAATGTAGTAAAAGTTTAAATAAGTCAATTTCAATAATGGTTTCCATAAGATGCAGTTGTTAAAGTAACTTTTGTAAAACAGTTTACAAAGCTTTTACAAGAGCTTTACAAATCATTTTTTAAGCATAGCGATAGGTTTGTGTCATCATTTAAAAATAACACAATGAAAAACACAATGAAGCTCACCTTAGTAATAGCAATAGTATTGCTTGCCAGTTGTAATGTAGATCCATCATATAATCAAGATCATGCTATGGAGAAGAATACAACAGAATCTGTCATGTCTATTGAGATACAACCAGAAAGACCGCAAACACAATTGAGCGATGCCTATAAAAACCTTAAAATAATTAAAACGGCAAACGCTAGATTCAAAGTGAGAAATCTAGACAGCTGCACCACACAAGTACAAGTATTAATAAACAAATGGAATGGTTATGTGGCAGACATGCGTTACACTCAAAACGATTATAAACTAGAAAACAGAATGGTTTTCAAAGTACCAGCAGCAAACTTTGATAAAATGCTTGCAGATCTCACACAACTTGCCGAGTATGTCGATTATAAAAACATAACTAGTTAAGACATCACTGCAGAGTATGTGGATCTTACCTCAAGACTAGCCACTAAAAAAGCGGTACAGGCTAAGTACGATCAAATCTTGCGCAGCAAAGCAAAAACGGTAGATGAAGACTTAAAGACCGAAGAAAAATTACGAATCCTGCAAGAAGAAATAGAAGCCGCAGAAGGACGATTGAAGTTAATGGTTAATCAGACATCATTAAGTACCATTCAGGTCGATTTCTATCAAACTGTAGAATATAAAGAAGAACCAGAAAGCTATGTCATGACCTTTGGTGATAAAGCGGCAAACAGTTTAGGTTATGGATGGAGTTTTATAAAAGGAGCATCGCTGGTTCTTTTAACGCTTTGGCCTGTCTTGTTACTCGCTATTTTAGGAATAGTGGTTTATAAAAATCATAAAAAAAAGTTGATTAATAAATAAGCTTATTCTACTTCTGGCTTTATTTCGCTTGTTTTTTCTGTGGTGCTGGCAGCGTATTTAAAACCGCTGTCCCACCAAGCAGTCATTTTTGACTTATTAAAAATAAGCGAATTAGTAGTCAATACTGTAGGCGTATAATAAAAGTTGAGAATGACGTCTTTATGATTTGCAGTGAACTTACCTATGGAAATATTTTGCTTTTCAATACGATCCATCATAAACCCATGGAGATTTGACAATAGTGAAAATACATTTGTTGATGGTAAACTGTTATAATACGTCGCCTCGGTTTCTAAAACGATAACATCAACTGTAGTAGCACCACGTTCAATCGCTTCTTTAATAGGAACCATACTGCCATATCCACCATCTGCATACTCACAATTGTTCTTTTTAACCATACTCATGAATGGAATATAGTTGCAAGAAATCCAAATCCAATCACAGAAATCTTCATAACTTATATCTTTTATAGACTTATATTCAGTCTCATTAAGTGATAAGTTAGACACGGTAACAACCACATCTTTTTCGGTAGTTTTTAATTCATTAAATTCTTCAATGGTGAAAATTTTTGCGATGAGTTTTCTCAGGTTTTTACTTTCACCAAATGTTTTATTTCCATTAATGAAATTGCGCAATACATTCCAGTGATTGATCTTAATCTCATCTACACCATATTTGCTTTTTTTAACTACAAAGGGACAATTACTGAAAATTGATTTCTGATTTACATTAGTATAAACTTCTTTAATCTTATCGATTTTTTGAAGTGCGAGATGTGAAATAAGTAGACTTCCTGTAGAAGTTCCTATGTATATATCGTAGTCTAGTTTTTTTTCTTCAATTAAGTATTGGGCAACGCCACCAGCAAATGCTCCTTTACTACCACCGCCAGAAATAACTAATGCTCTCATTTATTAAAATTTAAAAACCCTTATTTTTTTAAACTTTCGTAAATCGTAGTTCTAAAGCGTTCAGAATTGATAAAACCACTACCAAAACCTTGTTCATCATATACTGCTGTAATGGTCTCGTCTTTAATGATATCCTCTTTAGAAACTCCTGTTCTGATTAAGTATTCAATCTTACCTTTAATGTCTGTTAACATTTCAATATTGTTAACTAGATCTTCATAGCTAGCGAGAGTTCCATGACCAGGGATAATTTTAGTGTCTTTATTAATGGTTTCAATAACACGCTGTTGAGCAATGATATATCCATCAATAGATCCTCCTGATTTTAAATCTATGTATGGATATCTCGCATTAAAAAACACATCACCCATGTGAACCACGTTTTCTTCTATAAAATAGATAAACGTATCACCATCTGTATGTGCATTATGAACGTGTATTAACAGACAAGTTTGAGTAGGTAGTTGTAGTTCTAGTTCTTCTTCTAGCGTCATTTCGGGAATGAAATTCTCTTCTTTTCCTTCGGCGATCAAACGTTCTTTTACATTTACATGAGCTACTATGGTAGTTTCTTTAGAATTGAAATTACCATTTCCGCCAGTATGGTCACCATGATGATGTGTATTGATTAAATAAGCAATTGGGTACTCTGTTATTTCGCCTATTGCATCTTTAATTTTATCACTTAATGGAGCAAATTGGTCATCAATCATAACCACTTTTTCTTTATCAATAGCGATCATGATATTCCCGCCAGATCCAGTGAGCATAAATGTGTTTTCACTTACTTCAGTAGATTCGATTTGGACTTTTGCAAATCGATCTTGAGCACAAGCTGTTATTGTAACTAAGAATGCTAGTAATGATAATATGTTTTTCATAATTTTTTGTTCTAATTTTTATTCTTCACCAATCACATCTAGTGTAGGTTCTTTTTTTACTAATTGTTTTATTTTTATACTAAACGCGGCAAATATTAAAGTCACAATAGGAGATAACCAGCTAAATATGGCATATATAGCATAATCTCCTACACTTACTCCTAGTGTACCACTATGATAAGCTCCACAAGTGTTCCATGGAATTAAAACAGAGGTTACTGTTCCAGAATCTTCAAGTGTTCTTGATAAATTCTCAGGAGCAAGTCCTTTTTCACGATATGCCTTTTCATACATCTTTCCAGGGACTACTAGAGCAAGATATTGATCACTAGCAGTAACATTTATAGCAAGACAACTTGCTACAGTACTAAAGAATAAACCAAATGTACTACTGAACATATTCAACAAACTTCTTGAAATCCTACTCAGTGCACCTATAGCGTCCATCACACCACCAAAGACCATAGCGCAAATAATGAGCCAAATAGTTCCTAGCATGGATTCCATTCCTTTTCCTTCAAACAATCCTGCAAGTTCTGTGACGATTTGAGGATTGTCTGATACTGGTGCGACTACTGTTTTAATTGTGATAGCGTTCATAATTCCTTTGTATCCAGCTTCAAAACTCCATTCCTCCATTCCTGAAACAGAAAGAACTAAATCGGGTTGAAAAATCAATGCAAACACAGCTGCTAATAGTGTTCCTATTAACAGCGCAATTAATGGCGATATCTTTTTTACAATCATTGCTATTACAGCTACAGGAACTAGGAATAGCCATGGAGAGGTGTTGAATGTCGCGTCTATCGCTGCTTGGTATTGAGAAACATCGGCAGCACCAGTGGTGTCGATTGTAAAACCTAAGATGATAAAAACAACCAGAGTTACAATAATAGTAGGCACAGTTGTGTAAGTCATGTATTTAATGTGCGTGAATAGATCAGTTCCAGCCATGGCAGGAGCAAGGTTAGTCGTATCGCTTAATGGGCTTAGTTTATCACCAAAGTACGCACCACTCAATACCGCACCAGCTGTCATTCCAGCACTTATTCCCAGCGCACCAGCAATTCCTATGAGAGCAATACCTACGGTAGCACTGGTCGTCCAGCTGCTTCCTGTTGCTACAGATATTACAGCACATATAAGAACACAAGCCGCGAGAAAAATAGTTGGGTTTAATATATCAAGACCATAATATATCATAGTAGGAATGATACCACTCACGAGCCATGTACCGGCAAGCGCACCTACCATTAATAGAATGAGTATCGCACCTGTGGTAGATTTTAAGTTTTGGGCAACTTCCTCAACCATGGATTGATAAGATACTTTGTTTCTAAAACCTACAATCGCAGCAACCGCTCCACCTAGTATAAGTATGAACTGATTGGTACCACCTAAGGCACTATCACCAAAAATGAATACATTATACGCAAGCATTCCTATCAGTGCAATCACAGGAATCAATGCTTCCCATATGCTGAGCTCCTTATTAATAATGATTTTTTCGTCCTCTTGGTTGATATTCTGACTTTCCATATTTCGGAATTAGTTGAGTGTAATGTTACGATTTTGAAAACGCGTTTGCAAGTGCTTATTTAGCGTTCTACATATTTGTGGAGCAATTTTTTCTCGTATCCCAGCTTTCGCGAAAGCGTATATAACATTATCAAAACGGGTTTAAACAATTTGAAGAAGATACTATCCACTTGAGTATCGCCCCATTTGAGTAGTATAATAGCATAAAATGGATTGAAAGGAATTTGATTACGGCCAAAAGTTTTCCCATCTCCTACGAGTCCAAAGAGTGCCGCCATGAAATTCTCAAATCCAGGTTGACCAGGTTCTAGTTTTGCTTTAAATATGATAGGTTTATCTCCAGGATTGTAAAATCTATGATTATCTATTATAGGAACTTTAAAGGTTTCTCCAGGTTGTAATTTCAATTCTTTACCCAAATAATGGACGCCTAGCGCACCTTTTACTGGTTCAAACTGCTCTGTGAAATATTGATGGTAATGTACAGGATTGCCGCCACCAGGTTGTAATTCTACTTCTATATAAGTATAAGTACCATTAGTTTGTGCACTGGTTTTAAGAATAGTTGCGCGTTCCTTAGTAACAGGATTGATGTAGGTTCTAGACATTAAGTGTAAAAGTAAAACAGGATGAGATGGATAACCTTAATAAAGTGATAATAAATAGTGATAACTAGATTTGATATCAAGTTAAGAGAATCGTTATTTTTACCATCCAAAGATTATACAATGTCAGAACAAATAGAAAGAGTAAAGTGCCTGATTATAGGATCAGGACCAGCAGGATATACAGCAGCAATATATGCCGCACGTGCAGATATGAAACCATTACTTTACACAGGAATGGAACCAGGTGGACAGTTAACAACCACTACTGAGGTTGATAATTTCCCAGGTTATCCTGATGGTATCGATGGACCAGCTATGATGGTAGATTTACAGAAACAGGCAGAACGTTTCGGTACTGAAGTACGTATAGGAATGGTAACTGAAGTGAAATTTGCAACCGAAAAAGGTGGAGTTCACACGGCTATTGTTGATGGAAAAACTAAAATAGAAGCAAATTCTGTTATTATTTCTACAGGCGCAACAGCTAAGTATTTAGGTTTACCAAGTGAACAAAGATTGCGTGGTGGTGGAGTAAGTGCTTGTGCGGTTTGTGACGGTTTCTTTTATAAAGGACAAGATGTAGCAATAGTAGGGGCAGGAGATACTGCTGCTGAGGAAGCTACTTACCTTTCAAACATATGTACTAAGGTAACCATGCTGGTACGTAAAGGTGAAATGCGTGCGTCCAAAGCAATGCAACATCGTGTCGCTCAAACTGAGAATATAAAAGTATTGTTTAACTCAGAGGTTGATGAGGTTCTAGGAGAACAAGTGGTGGAAGGTTTACGTATTGTAAACAATCAAACTAATGAGAAGCATGATATAGAGATTACTGGATTATTTATCGCAATAGGTCACAAACCTAATACTGATATCTTTAAAGGTCAACTGGATATGGATGAAGCTGGGTATTTAATAACTACACCAGGTTCTACATTTACTAACTTGCCAGGTGTTTTTGCAAGTGGTGATGTTCAAGATAAAATCTATAGACAAGCGGTTACAGCTGCAGGAACAGGTTGTATGGCTGCACTAGATGCTGAACGCTACCTTGCTGAAGTAGGAATAGTGGAAGAGGTGATAGGAGGAAGTTACTAGTTGCTTAATTATAGAATTCACACAAAAAAGCCTCGCATTGCGAGGCTTTTTTATATCTAATATCGTCTGTCAACTTAAAAACTATTAACTAGAAAACTTACTTCTTAATCAATTGTGTTTTTCCAGTAAACTTTTCCAGGATTACCTTAGGCGTATTATGCAATTCAACTTTTGAACTATCAGTAGCTGCAAGAGTTAATTCATCTTTGACATTGATTTCGCAATCCGTGTTTTGAGAAGCTTTCATATTTAGGTTGTTAAAAACAAGATTACTTCCTTTAAAAGCGGCTTTATTTTCCAGTAATAAAACACCTGTTTTTATATCACCTTCAACTTTTACTTCTGTACGGCTTTTCATAGTAAGGTTCAAGTCTTGATATTTCAATAAAGCTTTAGCACTTGCCTTATCTTCAAAGTTAATAATAGCTTTATCGCCATTTAAATTTAATTCTGCTTTTGCATCACCTTTGAGGTTTAACGTTAGGTCGTTAATGTTTGCGGTTAAAAACAACTTTGCATCATCACGCACTTCAATTTCTAGTTGATCCATTTTTAACTCAGTAACGGCACTTATTTCAGCTTTGTCCTTTGCAATGATTTTAGTTAATCCCGCAGGGTAAATCAAACGGATAGACATTTCTTTTTTAGAGCGAATGTTTGCAGTAGAAGTAATGCTTAGATTCCCATCTAAAACAGCTATTTCAAGAAACTGATGTAAGTTAGAATCTGTGGTGATTTCAACTTGTGCTTGAGCACCTTCAACAATAGCAATCTCATAATCACCACCTATCTCAATGATTTTAAATGGATCTACGTTTGTAATCACTGTACTAGGTTCACGATTACCTTTAACCTTTTCTTGAGCTTGCGATACAGTAGCAGTAAGAATTAATAGAACGAGTAATAATTTTTTCATTGAATTTTAATTTGTTTAACAAAGGTAAAACAAAAACCGCTCCAAATGAATGAAGCGGTTTCCTTGTCAACAAGAATCTCTTAAAATTGAGTTGACGATCACATGAATTTTAAATACCTAGTAGGTTTCTTCTACTTTATATTTTATCGTTCCTATGCGGCTCGATTTTGTCACCTTGGTTTTTGTGGTAACATCATCTTCGTACTTCCAGTTCGTATCATCGTCAGAGTTAGATCGAGTAGGCTCATTACCTATCTCTGGAGTTTCATCTTCTGTTTCTTCTATGATAGGACAATCTAGACATACAGCTTTACCATTTTCCATAATGTAAGTTTGATCACTTTCTATGTCTTTACTTTCTAGAAAAACAACATCTCTACTTATTTCGCTATAATAGTGGTATTCAAATTCTTCATTCCATTTGAATTTAGTTCCTTCTGGTAATCTAATGATTAACATAATTTCTTGTTGAGTCAACCTTTTTTGGTTGATGGTAAAGAAATCTGGTAGAATTATACTATTATCTGTTATAGTAAAAGGATATTCAATTGTTGAGGCGTTAGATTTAGCTATAGCCATATTTGCTCCTCTTGCTAGATATGTAACTTGTAGTTTTCCTATGCTATCTTTAGAAGTTGCAATTGCCGTTTTAATACCAAACAACTTGAATTGTTCTTTTCCATCTTCATCAAATGATAAACTTAGCTTATTACCATTTATTCTTATGTTATCGTAGCCTTCATAGCTGCTATCAGTCATATTGATTTCATAAACTTTATTTGAATCAATCACTAAATCTTCAGATGAAGTAATCTTACCTTCAAAAGCACTTGATGCACCTACACTGGCTATAATAATACATAAACCTATCACAGAACCTATCCAAAGTAATAGTAGAATAATTTTGGCAGGTCTACCTATAGATCCCATTTTATTAACGAGTAGTTTCAATCCTAGGATGGCTAGAATAAGTGCAGGAATCCCCATTAAACATAATGAGATAATATAAACCCATACTAAAGAAATATTCTCTGGGATGGCATATTCTATCAAATTGAAAAAGTTATTTCCTTGGAACTGTATGGTGCCTAAACCAATGATTCCTAGTACTACAGCTATTAATAAAGTCGACCCTAATAAGAACATAAACAGTCCTATAATTTTTGCAATCGCTTTAAAGATTCCTTTTATCAACCTTCCTAAAAAGCCAAAGAAACGAACCGTTCCACGTTTTCCTTTTTGACCTACAATTCGGTAGTCGGCGTCGGTCTGCCCATCAACTACATCATCAAAACCCGACTTGAAGTTTTTACCTAAGTTGGAGATATTTACTTCTTTCCCTATCATTTGTAATCGTTGATTAGTAGTAACAGCGTCTTTTGCAATAATCCAAAAGATGAAATAAGCAAGCACATTAAAAGGGAACGTAACGAAGGAGATGAGTACAAAAAACAATCTTACCCAAATAGCGTCTATACCTAAGAAATGACCTAATCCAGAGCATACTCCACCTATATATCCATTAAGAGTATCTCTAAACAGTGGCTTATTAAAACGATTGTTCAATTGCTGCGCACTAGATTTTCTCTCACCTTCAAAAATCTCTTCATCTACTTCATAATCTTCAGGTTGTCCCATGATAGAGATCACTTCATCTACGTGTATGATAGAGATGACTTGTTGGTCGTTTGCTCTTTTTTCTAGAAAAAGTTCAGCTACACGAGATTCAATATCGGCCATGATCTCTTCAGATCCTTGCATACCGCTAAAAGAACGACGTACAGCACCTAGGTATTTTTGTAATTTATTAAAGGCATCTTCATCGATGTGGAAGAACAGCCCTGCGAGGTTTATATTTATGGTCTTGTTCATGATTTTTTAGTTTTAGTGGTAGTTACCAGGTTAACGGCGTTTTTAAGGTCATCCCATGTAGTGGATAATTCTTTAAGGAAAATCTTTCCAGTTTCAGTCAGTCCATAATATTTACGTGGTGGACCACTAGTGCTTTCTTCCCATCTATAATTGAGTAAACCTGCATTTTTTAATCGAGTTAGTAACGGGTAAATAGTACCTTCTACTACGAGTAACTTTGCATCCTTGAGAGTCGCTAGAATCTCTGCCACATAGGCATCTTCTTCTTTAAGAATGGATAGAATGCAGTACTCGAGTACTCCTTTGCGCATTTGCGCTTTTGTGTTTTCTATCTTCATATCGTTGCGTTATTAGATTCTGGTTTTGTATTTAAAAACGGAATCGTTAATGGGTATTTAAAAAGCATCCCA
>JALZUY010000028.1 GCA_023301395.1 Nonlabens sp. | reverse complement strand
CTTGATACAGCATTCCTAAATTTGACGGATCACTCTCATATAGTTCTTCCATTAACTCAATAGCATCTTTAGAATCACCAGATTTTATCATTTCGTCAGCTATATTAAATTTTCTGGTTTGAATCCTATTTTGAACTAATGGGACTAATGCTTTCTTATCTAAACCAAGTTCTTTAGCTTTTGCAAGTGTCGTTTCTGCTTTACGCATATCTTCTAAACTTACTTTCTTTGCTCCAGTAAGGTCTATAAGATTTGCCGCTTTATAAAAAGTATAATCGGCGAGGTATTTATCTTCAACTTCAGATTCATTAATGGTTTTAAAGATCTCTGCCGCTTTATTAAAGTCCTTAGTAGCTAAAGCTTTTTCAATCTTTTTAAATTCCTTTTTCTGAGCAAAACCTAATGCTGCAACAGCAAGAAACAATATTGTTAACTTAATTTTCATCTTATAATAGTTTTAAATTATTCTTCGCTATCATCATTTACAACAGTCGTGCCAGCGTCAGCTTCTTCAATAGGGTCACCATTTTCATCAACCTCAGCATCTTCTTCTTGAGCTACTTTTGCAACCGCCGCGATAGAATCATTTCCTTTTAAGTTAATTAAACGCACACCTTGTGTAGCACGTCCCATAACTCTCAAGTTTTTAACATCTATACGTATAGCTACACCTGACTTATTGATAATCATTAAACCGTCCTCATCAGTAACGTTTTTAAGAGCTACAAGTCCGCCAGTCTTCTCTGTTACAGAAATAGTTTTAACACCTTTTCCTCCGCGATTTGTCTCTCTATAATCGTCTAGACTAGATCGCTTACCATAACCTTTTTCAGATACTACAAGAATGTTTGACTCCATGTCATTAACAGCAACCATTCCTATAACCTCATCATTATCGTCTGCAAGTCTTATTCCACGCACACCACTAGCGTTTCTACCCATGGAACGAGTTTTTGCCTCATCAAATCTTATGGCTTTACCACTCTTTAAACCTAGCATTACATGGCTATCACCAGTAGTTAACTTAGCCTCTAGTAATGTATCTCCTTCACGTATAGTAATTGCATTAATACCATTTGTACGTGGTCTAGAATACTGCTCTAAAGATGTTTTCTTAACCACACCTTTCTTAGTACACATAATTACGTAGTGACTATTGATATATTCCTCGTCCTTAATATCCTGAGTACAGATTACAGCTTTTACATTATCGGCTGGCTCAATATTTATTAAGTTCTGGATAGCACGACCTTTTGAAGTACGACTACCTTCTGGAATTTCATAAACTCTCATCCAGAAACACTTTCCTTTCTCAGTAAAGAATAACATGTACTGGTGATTAGTCCCTACAAAAATATCTTGTAAGAAGTCCTCATCTCTTGTTGTACTCGCCTTTTGTCCTACTCCACCACGATTTTGAGTTTTATACTCTGTGATAGGAGTTCTTTTAATGTAACCAGCATGTGAAATAGTAATTACCACTTGCTCATTAGGAATCATATCTTCGATAGATAAATCTCCACCTGCATATTCAATTTGAGAACGACGTTCATCACCATATTTCTCTTGAACCTCAAGTAACTCTTCTTTAATGATCGTCATACGACGTTCTTTATTTGCAAGAATATCTTTTAAATCTGTAATAGTAGCTACTAACTCATCATACTCATTACGCAATTTATCTTGCTCAAGACCAGTAAGTTGCCTCAATCGCATTTCAACAATTGCACGAGCCTGGATTTCAGATAGTTTGAAACGTTCAATTAATTTAGCACGAGCCTCTTCACCATTCTTACTACTTCTTATAAGAGCTATAACCTCATCAATATTATCTGATGCGATAATTAAACCTTCAAGAATGTGAGCTCTTTCCTCTGCCTTACGTAATTCAAACTGAGTACGTCTTACAACAACCTCATGTCTATGTTCTACAAAGTAGTGAATCATCTCCTTAACATTAAGGAGTTGAGGACGACCTTTTACTAGAGCAATATTATTTACACTAAAAGAAGACTGTAATGCAGTATGTTTATATAATTTATTAATAACGATATTAGGAATAGCATCGCGTTTCAATATGTAAACGATACGCATTCCATTACGGTCAGACTCATCTCTTATCATAGAGATACCTTCTAACTTTTTATCATTAATAAGGTCTGCCGTTTTCTTAATCATATCGGCCTTATTGACCTGATATGGTAATTCATCTACAATGATACATTCACGACCTTTAACTTCTTCAAGTCTTACACGACCACGTATTTTTACACGACCACGCCCAGTATGCATTGCATCCTTAACGCCATCATATCCATAAATGATTCCACCAGTAGGGAAATCTGGAGCTTTTACATGAGTAATTAGCTCATCAATCTCAATATCATTATTATCTATATACGCGATAGTTCCATCAATAACTTCAGTTAAGTTATGTGGTGGCATGTTAGTAGCCATACCTACCGCAATTCCAGAAGCTCCATTAACTAATAAGTTAGGAATTCTAGTAGGCATTACAGTAGGCTCATTTAACGTATCGTCAAAATTGAGCTGTGTATCTACCGTTTCTTTATCAATATCTGCAAGAATCTCCTCAGAGATTTTACGCATTCTAGCCTCTGTATAACGCATAGCAGCTGGTGGATCACCATCTACACTACCAAAGTTTCCTTGACCATCCACAAGCATATAACGTAGCGACCATTCTTGAGCCATACGCACCATAGTGTCGTATACAGATGTATCACCGTGTGGATGATACTTTCCTAATACTTCACCTACTATTCTTGCACTTTTTTTATATCCTCTGTTAGACAATACACCTAGTTCATACATTCCGTAAAGAACACGTCTGTGTACTGGCTTTAGTCCATCTCGCACATCTGGCAGTGCTCGTGACACTATGACTGACATCGAGTAATCGATGTATGCTGATTTCATTTCGTCCTCGATATTAATCGGGATTAACTTTTCTCCATCTGCCATTTAAAAAACCGTTTAATTAATACTTTTGTTATTAAGCTAGCAATTTAATGAAAAACCTAGCATTAATAAGGTGTTAGACCATCATAAGAGTTGTTTTTATTAACAGATTATCTATTATAATGTGGATAAGTTTAACATGAGCCTAACTAGTTCACTAAGTGGCTGTTTTTATGACGCTTTCGCGAAAGCGTCATCTACAAAACCATCATTTAACAAAATGGTATACATATTGAACAAATAGAATTGATTACATTTAACTCAAAGTAGCAATATGGACGATAATTTTTCACCAAGAGTCAAGGACGTGATTGCCTACAGCAAAGAAGAAGCGCTGAGGTTGGGACACGATTTTATAGGAACTGAACACTTAATGTTAGGATTATTAAGAGATGGAGATGGTAAGGCTATTGACATTTTGAATAACTTAACTGTAGACTTGGACCATTTGAGACGCAAAGTAGAAATACTAAGCCCAGCAAATCCTAATACACAAATTACAGCAAACGAGAAGAAAAACTTGCATCTCACAAGACAAGCAGAGCGTGCACTTAAAACTACTTTTCTAGAAGCAAAATTATTTCAAAGTTCTTCCATCAACACTGCTCATTTGTTATTATGCATTTTGCGTAATGAAAATGACCCTACCACTAAGTTATTGAATAAACTGAAGGTAGATTATGATGGTGTTAAAGAAGAATTTAAAACCTTGCTATCTCAAGAAGATGGCTATACTGAGGAACATGTTGAAGGATCATTTGACGATAGCGACTCTGGTGAAGAAATAGATGGCGATGATAAAGAAAATTTATTCTCACCTAGTGGTGCTACACCTAAAGGTGGGAAAAAGAGTAAAACACCTGTTCTTGACAATTTTGGTAGAGATTTAACTAGGGCTGCCGAAGATGGTAAACTAGATCCTGTAGTAGGTCGTGTGGAAGAGATACAGCGTGTTTCTCAAATCTTGAGTAGACGTAAAAAGAATAATCCATTACTAATAGGTGAAGCTGGTGTAGGTAAAAGTGCTATTGCTGAAGGGCTCGCACTACGTATTGTTGAACGCAAAGTTTCTCGTATTCTCTATGATAAAAGAGTCATCACTCTTGACCTTGCCAGCCTAGTTGCTGGCACTAAATATAGAGGTCAGTTTGAAGAACGTATGAAAGCGGTAATGAATGAACTGGAAAAGAATGAGGACATCATACTTTTCATAGATGAAATTCACACTATTGTAGGTGCTGGTGGAGCTGCTGGCTCATTAGATGCTAGTAATATGTTTAAGCCTGCTCTAGCTCGAGGCGAAATTCAATGTATAGGAGCTACTACACTAGATGAATATCGCAATAGTATAGAAAAAGATGGAGCGCTTGAAAGACGTTTCCAAAAAGTAATGGTTGAGCCTACAAGTGTAGAAGAAACCATTATTATACTTAATAATATTAAAGAAAAGTATGAGGAACATCACAACGTGTCTTATACTGATGCTGCTATTGA
>JALZUY010000027.1 GCA_023301395.1 Nonlabens sp. | reverse complement strand
GATAACGATCTTGTTGTAACGCAAGTCTTCCATACTGTCCTCAATATTGAGTGCAGCTTGTAAGAGATTGAATTCTTCATTCTCATACACAATCTTCTTAGACATGTTATAAGAATTCAGCGGTTTACCACGTAATGAGAAAACGGCTTGCGTGTTCACGTTACGAGATTTTGTAATGGATCCACTCGCACTATCACCTTCGGTAATAAAAAGGGTACTATCTAGATTGTTTTCTTTCTTACTATCAGTAAGGTGTACACGACAATCACGTAGTTTTTTATTGTGTAGATTTGATTTCTTTGCACGATCACGAGCTAACTTTCTAATTCCAGAAAGATCTTTGCGCTCACGCTCTGCCTGAATAATTTTACGTTGAATCGCCTCAGCAACATCTCCGTGTTTATGAAGGTAATTATCAAGTTTATTCTTTAAAAAATCATTTATAAAAGTACGTACGGTAGGCAAATCGCCGCCCATATCTGTAGAACCTAATTTCGTTTTGGTCTGTGATTCAAACACAGGCTCCATCACCTTTATAGCAATGGCACTAACGATGGACTTGCGTATATCGCTCGCCTCATAATTCTTACCATAAAATTCTCTTATGGTTTTCACAAGTGCTTCTCTAAAAGCGGCAAGATGTGTTCCACCTTGTGTCGTATTCTGCCCATTTACAAAGGAGTGATACTCTTCACTATACTGTGTTCTACTATGAGTAATAGCCACTTCTATATCTTCTCCACGCAAGTGAATGATAGGATATAAACGATCTGTATCTACTATGGTTTCACTCAATAAATCCTTTAATCCATTCTCAGAGAAAAATTTCTCACCATTAAACATAATGGTCAATCCTGGATTCAAGTACACGTAGTATTTCAACATACGTGCTACATATTCTGGGCGGTATTTAAAATTTTTAAAAATCTCACTATCTGGGACAAAAGTCATTTTTGTTCCTTTGCGTCGTGAGGTCTCGTCAAGCATTTCTTGATCTGTCAACTCACCACGAGAGAACTCAGCACTAGCACTTTTCCCATCTCGAGTAGACTCCACACGGAAAAAACTAGAAAGCGCATTTACAGCCTTAGTACCTACTCCATTTAATCCTACTGATTTTTTAAAGGCACGTGAATCGTACTTTCCACCAGTGTTCATTTTTGAAACCACGTCCACTACTTTACCTAGTGGTATTCCACGACCGTAATCACGTACCGTTACACGTTCACCTTGAATGGAAACTTCAATAGTTTTACCAGATCCCATCACAAACTCATCAATCGAGTTATCGATTACTTCCTTTACTAGAATGTAAATACCATCGTCTGCACTGGATCCATCGCCCAGTTTACCGATGTACATTCCAGGACGCATTCTTATGTGTTCTTTCCAGTCCAGCGAGCGGATGTTATCCTCAGTATATTGCGTGTTTTCAGCCATAAATTAAATATGCAGTCTTTGTGGAAATATAGCAATATCTGGTTGAATTACGCTTGCGCGAAAGCGAAATTAATTAACATCATTTACACACCAATTGTGGATAAATATCGACAGCATTCTAGCCCATAAAAAACACGAAAAAGCCCTAGATTTAAGCTTTAAATAAAAATCATGAAAAAGCTATTACTACTCGTTGCATTATTAAGCCTATTTTCTTGTAACACAGGACCTAAACACGGAGAACCAGTTGACAATCAAGGAATCACAACTTTTTATTTTATAAGACATGCAGAGAAGCGTACCGACCAAGGTAGCGATCCAGAACTGACAGAAGAAGGAAAACAACGTGCCGAGGAATGGGTAAATTACTTTTATTTAAAAAACGTAGACCACATTATAAGTTCAGATTATAAAAGAACTAAAGCCACTGCAGCGCCAGTTGCCGCTGCTCATGATATGGAAGTAGAGATTTATGATGTGCGTACTGTTAAGGCTATGGACTTATTAAAAAAGTATCGCGGTAAAACGGTAGCGCTTTTTGGACACAGTAACACCATTAACGCCTATACAAACGAGCTTCAAAATGACAGCATTTATAATGCGCTAGATGAGAAAGATTATGAGTCTTATTTCTACGTGCGTATAAGTGACGCTGGAAAATCTAGTGGTGTTAAGGAATCTATGGATTTTATGGAGGATTAAATGACAGAACTAGAACAACTAGGAAAACGTAGAACTATTCTTGTTTCCATAAGTATTTTAATGGTTTCCATTCACACGATTTACTTTTATCACGCTACAGTACCTAATGTTACAGCTGGTAAAATTATTCAGCAAATTATACGCTTTATACTAACCGCAGGCTTGCTTGCGTTAATTTACAATGGAAAAAACTGGGCACGTATAATCGCTATTATTTTATTTTCTATAGGAACTTTGGGAGCATTGATGAGCCTATTTACGTTAGATACACATATAGTTAGTAAAATACCTTTAGTGGTAATGACGTTTGTATACTCAATAGCGATCTTCCATTTTGGATTTACCGAAAGTTTTAAAGCTTTTAAAGCCTTCCTGAACGAGAATAAATAGGAGTTTGCAATTATTACTAAACCTAAGGATTTTTAAAAACAGTTATGGACTTTACCATTAAAACCAACAACCTCAATTTCTTCTACGGGAAGAAAAATCATATTCTTAAAGACCTCAATATAAATGTCCCGCAAGGTTCTATTTATGGGTTTTTAGGTCCTAACGGTGCTGGTAAG
>JALZUY010000026.1 GCA_023301395.1 Nonlabens sp. | reverse complement strand
CGTTCTCCTATATCTATATAACTGTAACGGTCTGGAGTTACAATATCACTTTTCACACCTTCTAACTGTGTGCTCTTACCATTTATTCTATAGAATTTTTGAGTCGTTAATTTAATTGCTCCTAGGTCACCTAGTTCACTATTACGTACCCATCTATTCAAGTCTTCAAAGTTCTGAACAGTTCCTTTTCCAAAGGTTTGTTTAGAACCTATAATTACCGCTCGTTCATAATCTTGTAAAGCCGCTGCAAGAATCTCAGACGCACTTGCAGATAATTCATTAACCATTATTACTAAAGGCCCATCCCAGGTAATACTAGGGTCATCATCACTATAAGTTTGTGTGCGTTCATTTTTAAGAGCAACTTGAACTACCGGCCCTTTTTCTATAAAAAGTCCAGCCATTTCTATTACTTCTCTTAAAGAACCACCACCATTGTTACGCAGGTCTAGTACGAGACCTTCCATTCCTTGTTCTTTTAAACGTTCAATTTCTTTTTTAATATCATCTCCTGAGGCACGACCATTTTTATTTTCCATGTCAAAATAGAACTTAGGTAAGTTGATTAAGCCATAGTTAATACTTCCTGCTGGATCTTTTACGATTACTGATTTTGCAAATGTTTCTTCAATTTCTACAATGTCTCTAGTTAAGGTGATGTCCTCAATAGTTCCATCTACTCGTTTAAGAGTAAGTACTACTTGAGTTCCTTTAGGTCCTTTTATAAGGTCTACAGCGTCACTCATTCTCATTCCTACTATGTTTGTTGATACCGTATCTTTTTCTTGCTTTACTTTCATGATCACATCACCTACTTCAAGGTTCTCACTTCTCCATGCTGGACCACCAGAAATAATTTCTACTACTTTAATGTAGTCCATGTTTTTTTGTAGGCGAGCACCTATTCCTTCTAGTTTACCACTCATTGCAGTATCAAAACGATCCTTAGATTGAGGAGCAAAATAACTGGTGTGTGGATCAAAATAAGCCATTACACTATTCAGGTATAATGAGAAATAATCTAATCTTTCAATATCTTTATTTAGCGCAAAGTTTTCTTCCATCGAGCGCTTTACTTCGTCTCTTACTTCTTTCTCTATTTGAGCTAAACTTTTTTCTTTGAAATCTTCTTTACCATCTTTGATGGCTTTTTCTTGTTCATCTATTTTATCATAATAGTTTCCTAGAGCGCTTAATTTTAATAGTTTCCGCCAGTGGTCTTTAAGCTCATTTGCATTTTTTGAATATGGAATATTTTCATAGTCGGTATTCATGATTTCATCTTTATTGAAATCAAAAGACTCTTTTATAACATTGGTAAAAATCTTTTCAGATTCTTTACGACGTTTTTCAAGTCTATTATAGGTAAGTGTGAACAGGTTTACTTTACTATCTTTAATTTCATCATCTAGTAAAAGTTCATAAGACGCAAACTCATCATAGTCTGATTGTAAAAAATATCTTTTTGCTGGATCGAGATCATTGATGTAATTCTTGAATACTTTTTGTGAGAAATCATCGGTTAGATCTGCTGGAGAATAATGATTGCGTTCCAGTACATGAGATATTAAACTTACTAGAAGTTCTTCTTTGTCTTTATCTCCTGGATCAATGTCGTTTGTAAAACTACAGCTAGCAGTTGCTGCAAGTAAGACGAGTATGGCGATTGCCACGTTATTTTTTATAAAATTCATAACTGTGTTCATTTGTCTTTTCTAGTATTGTAAAAATCGTGCCACTTTATATTGCACAATGTATAACAAGAGATTCACTTCCTATTGCTAATTTACTTAATTTTAACCTCGATAATATTTTTATGGAAAAGAATCAAAAACCACTTATTCTAGTTACAAATGATGACGGCATCACGGCACCAGGAATAAGAATGCTTATAGAAATTGCAACAGAATTAGGTGAAGTCGTTGTTGTAGCGCCAGACAGTCCGCAAAGTGCAATGGGACATGCGATTACAATAAATGATACCTTACACGTTAATGAATTTAAAAATCATACTCACGACCATAAAGAATATACAACTAGTGGTACGCCAGTGGATTGTGTGAAGATGGCGAGTCATGAGATTCTCGATAGAAAACCTGACTTGTGCTTGAGCGGCATTAACCATGGAAGTAATAGCGCTATTAATGTAATATACAGTGGTACAATGAGTGCCGCTATTGAGGCTGGAATAGAAGGAATTCCCGCTATAGGATTTTCTCTTTGTGATTTTGATCATGACGCGAATTTTGATGCTGCAAGACCACATATTAAAAGTATTATTGAGAATGTTATTGAAAACGGAATGCCTAAAGGTGTTGTTTTTAACGTGAATATTCCTAAGGCAAATCGCGATGAAATTAAAGGAATCAAGATATGTCGACAGGCAAATGCCTATTGGGTAGAAGAATTTGATAAACGTACCAGTCCATTTGGTAAGGATTATTACTGGTTAACTGGTAAATTTGTAAACGACGATAAAGGAGAAGATACAGATGAATGGGCACTGGCTCATAATTATATTTCTATTGTGCCTACACAATATGATCTTACTGCACATCATTATATAGGTGAACTTAATACATGGGATTTTGATAGTTAAAATTTTAAAAGGATTTCTTCTTGGAATTATTGCAAACGTAATAGGAACCTATTTATACGTTTATTTTTTTGCACCTTATAGTTTTGAGACTATGATGGAGACTGCGGTAGAACAAGGTTACATGGGTGGACTTATAGGACTAGGTGCTGTATTGAATCTATTACTGTTTTTCTTTTTCCTCACTACTAAGTTATTTAAATTTAAAAAAATACCGCAACCTTATGAGGCGCGTGGCGTTTTAATGGCAACTATCTTAGCGGCACTGGCAGTACTATATTTTGAATTCTAGTTTATGAGATATTACATTATAGTAGGTGAGGCAAGTGGCGATTTACATGGGTCTAATCTTATGAAATCATTGCGAGAACAGGATCCACAGGCAGAGTTTAGGTTTTGGGGTGGTGATTTAATGGAAGCAGTAGGTGGCGAGCAAGTATTACATTACAAAGAGCGTGCAATCATGGGCTTCACTGA
>JALZUY010000025.1 GCA_023301395.1 Nonlabens sp. | reverse complement strand
TAGTTTCCACGCCTCTTTAGAATACAAAATTTAATCAGCAACCTATTATGGCTGAAGACAAGAAAAAAGTAGTAGAAACTTCTACTGAAGAAACACAGGCGCACACTGCACCAACTGCTACAGAACAACAATTAAACCCTACAGAATTCCTTGACACATTTGACTGGGAACGTTACAGTGAAGGTATCGAGAAAGTAGACGAATCTCAACTTAAAGCTTTTGAGAAGCTTGTAGAAGATAACTTCGTAGACACGATTGATAACGATGTAATGTCTGGTACGGTAATTAAAATCACTGATCGTGATGCAATTATCGATATCAACGCAAAATCTGAAGGTGTTATTTCATTAAATGAGTTCCGTTACAACCCAAACCTTAAAGAAGGTGATAAAGTTGAAGTTCTTGTAGATGTGCGTGAAGATGCGACAGGACAATTGATCCTTTCTCACCGTAAAGCTCGTCTTATCAAGGCTTGGGAACGTGTTAACAATGCACACGATACAGGAGAGATCGTTAACGGTTACGTAAAATGTCGTACTAAAGGTGGTATGATTGTAGACGTATTTGGTATCGAGGCATTCTTGCCAGGTTCACAAATTGATGTGAAACCTATCCGTGATTATGATGCATATGTTGATAAGACTATGGAATTTAAAGTTGTGAAAATCAACCACGAATTTAAAAACGTAGTAGTATCTCATAAAGCACTTATTGAGGCTGATATTGAAGAGCAGAAAAAAGAAATTATCTCTCGTCTAGAAAAAGGACAAGTACTAGAAGGTGTTGTTAAAAACATTACTTCTTATGGTGTATTTGTTGATTTAGGTGGTGTAGATGGATTAGTTCACATTACTGACCTTTCTTGGTCACGTATCAACCATCCAAACGAGGTTGTAGAACTAGATCAAACACTTAACGTAGTAATCCTTGACTTTGATGAAGATAAGTCACGTATCCAGTTAGGTCTTAAGCAATTAGAGGCTCATCCTTGGGAAGCGCTATCTGACAAACTTAAGCCAGGTGATAACGTAAAAGGTAAAGTAGTTGTTATAGCTGACTACGGTGCATTTGTTGAGGTTGAAGAAGGAGTTGAAGGATTAATTCACGTATCTGAAATGTCATGGTCTACACACTTAAGAAGTGCTGGTGACTTTGTAAAAGTAGGAGACGTAGTTGATGCACAAGTTCTTACTATCGATAGAGAAGATCGTAAGATGTCTCTAGGTATGAAACAACTTCACCCAGATCCATGGACAGACATTACAACTAAGTATCCTGTAGGTTCTACTCACAACGGTATCGTGAGAAACTTTACAAACTTTGGAGTATTTGTTGAGCTAGAAGAAGGAGTAGATGGATTAATCTACATCTCTGACTTATCATGGACTAAGAAGATCAAGCATCCAAGTGAATTCTGCGCAGTAGGAGATAAACTAGATATAGTTGTTCTTGAGCTTGATGTAGAAGGACGTAAATTATCATTAGGTCACAAACAAACTATGGATAACCCATGGGATAAGTATGAGGCTGAATTTGGAATAGGATCGACTCACGAAGTTTCTATTACTGATATGGTAGATAAAGGTGCTGTTGTAGAATTTAATGAAGACATCACTGCATTCATTCCTACTCGTCACTTAGAAAAAGAAGATGGTACTAAATTGAAGAAAGGTGAATCTGCAACAATCCAGATCATTGAATTCAATAAAGAATTTAAGAGAGTTGTTGCTTCTCACATGGTAATCCATAAAGAAGAGGAAGCTAAGATTGTTAAGCAGGCAGCTGCTAAATCTAAAGAGCAAACTGAAAAACCTACATTAGGTGACGCAAACTCTAAGCTACAAGCTCTTAAGGAACGTATGGAAGGAAAAGCTCCGGCTGCTCCTAAAGCTAAGGCAAAAGCGAAAGCTAAGCCAGCTCCAGTTGCTTCTTCTGAAGAAGAATAAGTTTACTTTAAGTAAATATTATAAAACCCTTGTCAGTTTGACAAGGGTTTTTTTGTGCTTAGAATTTAGATTTACTTCTATGTATCATGAATGCTTTATTTATTCATTTTTTTTTATAATTCTAGTTTTCTTTTTAAGCGTATCTTTGTCAATAAGCACCAGCAATTAATGAGTCAAAAATTACTTCTCAACGCGCAAGAACTGGATATTATACTTCACAGGTTAGCTTGCCAATTAATTGAAAATCACAACCGTTTTGAAAAAACAGCCCTTATAGGTTTACAGCCTAGAGGTCGTTTTCTATTGAATAGACTTTCTGTTATACTTCAGGATCATTATGGTGTTAAAGATTTGAAAATAGGACTTCTTGATATTACTTTTTATAGAGATGATTTCCGACGTGGTGATGAACCGCTCAAAGCAAATTCTACAGATATACAATTCATAGTTGAAGATATTAATGTGGTAATTGTAGATGACGTTTTATATACAGGTCGTAGTATAAGAGCTGCTCTTACTGCTTTGCAATCCTTTGGGAGACCAGCGTCAATAGAGCTTTTAACGCTAATAGATCGTAGGTTTTCAAGACATTTACCTATTCAGCCTGATTATAATGGAAGACAAGTAGATGCCATAGGTGACCAGAAAGTAAAAGTTATGTGGAATGAGAATGATGGTGAAGATGCCGTTTACCTTCTAAAAAATGAAAGCTAATGAATGAATTAAGTGTGGACCATTTATTAGGAATAAAAGACCTCACAAAAGAGGATATCCAACTCATTCATAAAACTGCTGACCAGTTTAAAGAAGTTATTAATAGACCTATTAAAAAGGTGCCTTCTTTAAGAGATATTACCATTGCAAATCTCTTTTTTGAAAACTCAACTCGTACTAAGCTATCATTTGAGCTTGCAGAAAAACGTCTCAGTGCAGACGTAATTAACTTCAGCGCGGCGCAAAGTTCTGTAAAGAAAGGGGAAACCTTAATAGATACCGTTAATAATATTTTAGCCATGAAGGTGGATATCGTAGTGATGCGTCACCCTAATCCTGGTGCTGGAGTATTTCTTTCAAAACATGTAAATGCCCGAATTGTTAACGCTGGCGATGGTGCACATGAGCATCCTACACAAGCTTTACTGGATTCTTATAGTATAAGAGAAAAATTAGGCACTCTAGAAGGTAAGAAAGTGGTAATTGTAGGTGATATACTCCATAGTCGTGTTGCGCTTTCAAATATCTATTGTCTTCAAAAATTAGGAGCAGAGGTTATGGTGTGTGGTCCAGCTACTTTAATACCTACTCATATTAAGTCTCTAGGAGTCAAAGTAGAATATAATTTACGCAAAGCACTAGAATGGTGTGATGTGGCAAATATGTTACGAGTTCAAAATGAGCGCATGGATATTTCATACTTCCCAAGTGTGCGTGAGTATGTGCAACAATATGGCGTTAATAAAGAATTACTAGATAGTCTTAAAAAGAAGATTGTCATCATGCATCCAGGACCTATAAATAGAGGTGTAGAGATCACCAGTGATGTGGCTGATTCTGACCAGGCTATAATCCTCAACCAAGTAGAAAATGGTGTTGCTGTGCGTATGGCTGTTTTATATTTAATTGCATCAAAAATTCAACGCAATGATTAGTGATATCCACAGTAATTATACATTATTAAGAGATGAGAAGGATGATATTAAAGACTTTGCTCGGTTCTTATCTATGGTATTTAAACAGTTTATAGGCAAAAATATCATCTTAGACCTTATTCAATACAATGACGCTACTTTACTAGACTTACTTTTGTTTCTGGAATTAAGTAACAGTCATAGAGCTACTAAACAATCCTTTGTGATGGTTAATGCGGCATTGTCCATCGATGAAATTCCTGAAGAATTAATGATTGTACCTACGTTACAAGAGGCACAAGATATTATTGAGATGGAAGATATAGAACGTGATTTAGGATTCTGATTTCTAAACTTATTTAACTCCATTATATTTGAAACTTACCATTCTAGGTTGTCATAGTGCAACACCTACAGCTTCTACTAGACCAACTTCTCAAGTTCTTGAGATGCGTGGTAACCTTTTCTTAATTGATTGTGGAGAAGGCACGCAAATGGCTATGCGTTTAAATAGAGTTAAATTCTCACGTATAAAAAATATTTTTATTTCTCATCTACATGGTGATCATTTTTTTGGTTTGATAGGTATGATATCTACTTTTTGCTTACTAGGAAGAGATACACCACTCACTATTTATGGACCTAAAGGGATACGTGAAATCATATTACTACAATTAAAGTTAACTAAGAGTTACACGACTTTTGATTTGCGCTTTCGCGAAAGCGAATCCAAAGAATCTCAACTCATCTATGAAGATGAAAAAGTGACCGTGACAACTATACCACTCAATCATCGTGTGTATACCAATGGTTACTTGTTTCAAGAAAAACCACTGGACCGTAAACTTGATATTGTAGCTTGTGAAGAGTACGGTATAGATCAAGCTTATTATCGCAAGGTCAAACAAGGTCACAATATTGAATTAGAAAATGGCAAAGTCATCTCAAACGATTTATTGACCATGAATCCGGTTCCTGCAAAGAGTTATGCCTTTTGTAGTGATACGATGTATAAACCAGACATTGTTCCTATTATAAAGAACGCGACGGTGCTTTATCATGAGTCTACATTCTTAAAGTCACATGAGAATCTTTGTGAACGGACTAAACACAGTACTGCTGCACAGGCTGCAGATATAGCAAAACAAGCCGATGTAGGCACATTAATACTAGGCCATTATTCTACACGGTACGGTAATTATGAGCTCTTTAGAGAAGAGGCCTTAGAGGTTTTTCCAAACGTAGAACTCGCCGCTGACGGTAAAGTGTTTGATTTTTAGTAGTTAATCTACCGCAGAGTTGATTCGATTAATATTGAAATGAGAAGATGTAATTGCAAATTTAGTTTACTTGATTTTTTAAAAATAAAAAATGCCCAATCGCTAGATTGGGCATTTTAATATTTTATTTTCTAATAGCTAAAAATTAGATCTTCTTCATTTGCTGCTTCATCATTTTAATTTGATCAGCGAGCATGTTGTGAGTGTCCAGTTTTTTAGCTTCATTAAGTAGTGTAGTAGCTTCGCGTTTTCTACGTTTGGTCATTGCAATACCAGCAAGATTTAACTTTGCAACTGCAAGATCTTGATCCATACTTAATCCTAGTTTGATAGCTTTCTTAAAATATTTCTCAGCTTTAGTCATGTTAGTTTGAGAAATCATTAAACCATGCAAGTAGTTATAATAACCTTGCTGTTTAGTTACAAGTGCAGCTTCAGGATCTTTAATTTTCTCAAGCCATTTCATTGCTCCTGGGAAATCTTGTTTTCTTAATTTCCAGAACGCCAGTAAAATCATTTCGTTTTTGAAATATAAGAAGACAAATATTCCAGCGAGCAATATCAAAAAGATACCATTCATGATTTCATTCAAAGTAAATTGATATATAGCAAATACTACTATAAGAGCAGCGATTACTATTTTAATGTTTTTATTAAACATGATTGTTTTTAATTAGGTGTGCAAAGATATATATTTAAGTGTTGAGTAGGGCAGTTCCATGGATTGAGATTTTAAGTATCCATTTTAAGATTAAAGATGGTTTTATGAATAAAAAGCTATTAAAAAATAATTCAAAAAAAAACACTTTAACTATTGTTTGAGTTAAAAGACTTTCTATCTTTGCAACCGATAAAAAATTGAGGAGTAATCCTCTTATTATATAGAGTTACAGAATATAAGCTATGGCACAAAAAAGAACATACCAACCGTCAAAAAGAAAGAGAAGAAACAAACATGGTTTCAGAGAGCGCATGGCATCTGCAAACGGTCGTAAGGTTCTAGCACGTCGTAGAGCAAAAGGACGTAAGAAAGTTTCTGTTTCTACTGAATTAAGACATAAGAGATAATGATTCTCTAGCAATAATATATAAGGCGTTACTTTTTTTAAAGTAACGCCTTTTTTTTATGTCTAGTTGTGAAACATGAGAAGGAAATCAAATAGTCAAGAACCTGTTTATTACTTCTTAAATCACATTGCAAATGTGAACCCAAAAATAAAATTTATCAACGATATTTAGACCATCTAAAAAAAGTACTTTAAAATGCCAAAAAGAACAGATCTCAAATCCATATTAATCATAGGAAGTGGACCTATCGTCATAGGACAGGCCTGTGAATTTGACTACTCTGGAACACAAGCACTTCGCTCATTAAGAGAAGACGGAATAGAAACTATTCTCATCAATTCAAATCCTGCTACGATCATGACTGATCCTAGTATGGCAGACCATGTATATCTATTACCTTTAAATACAACCTCATTACGTCAAATTTTAAAGGAACATCCACAAATAGATGCCGTACTACCTACTATGGGTGGACAGACGGCACTTAATCTATGTATTGAAGCTCAGGAAAAAGGTATTTGGGAAGACCACAATATTGATATGATAGGAGTAAATATCGATGCTATAAACGTTACTGAAGATCGTGAGCAATTTAGAAATCTAATGAGTGAAATAGGAGTAGGTATGGCTCCACAAGCAACGGCTAAATCTTTTTTGAAAGGAAAAGAGATTGCTCAAGAGTTTGGTTTTCCATTATGTATACGCTCTTCATTTACACTTGGTGGTGCTGGTGCAGCTATCGTTCATAAAGAAGAAGATTATGATGAATTATTAACTCGTGGTTTAGAAGCTTCTCCTATTCACGAAGTGATGATTGATAAAGCACTCTTAGGCTGGAAAGAATATGAGTTAGAATTGCTAAGAGATAATAATGATAACGTTGTCATTATTTGTTCTATAGAAAATATGGATCCTATGGGAATCCATACTGGTGATTCCATTACAGTGGCACCAGCAATGACTTTATCTGATCGCACGTATCAAAAGATGCGTGATATGTCGATTCATATGATGCGTAGCATAGGTGAATTTGCCGGTGGATGTAATGTACAGTTTGCAGTAAGTCCTGATGAGAAAGAAGATATCATAGCTATAGAAATTAATCCTCGTGTGAGTCGTTCTAGCGCGCTAGCGTCTAAGGCAACAGGTTATCCTATTGCAAAGATTGCTGCAAAATTAGCTATTGGTTACACGCTAGATGAATTAGATAACCAGATTACGAAATCTACAAGTGCTCTTTTTGAGCCTACACTAGATTATGTAATCGTAAAAATACCACGCTGGAACTTTGATAAATTTGAAGGAGCAGATCGCACACTAGGACTACAAATGAAGTCTGTAGGTGAAGTGATGGGAATAGGTCGTTCTTTCCAGGAAGCGCTTCATAAAGCAACACAATCGCTTGAAATTAAGCGTAATGGATTAGGAGCAGACGGTAAAGGATATAAAGATTACAACACGGTAATTGAGAAATTAACTAACGCAAGTTGGGATCGTGTATTTGCATTATATGATGCGATTGCGATGGGGATTTCTCTTTCTCGCATCCACGATATTACTAAAATAGATATGTGGTACCTCAAGCAGTTTGAGGAATTACACTCGCTAGAAATTGAAATTTCTAAATTTGATGTGAACACGCTTTCGCGAAAGCTGCTACTAGAAGCAAAACAAAAAGGATTTGCAGATCGTCAGATAGCACACATGCTAGGTTGTCTAGAAAGTGAAGTTTACAACAAGCGCGATGAGATGAACATCAATCGTGTTTATAAACTGGTTGATACTTGTGCGGCTGAGTTCCCTGCAAAAACCCCATATTACTATTCCACATTTGAAGCAGACATAGAAACTGCTGACGGAAACCGATATACAGAGAATGAAAGTATCGTGACAGACAAGAAGAAAGTAATCGTTCTAGGTTCAGGACCTAACCGTATAGGTCAAGGAATTGAATTTGATTACTGTTGTGTTCATGGAGTTTATGCAGCACAGGAATGTGGTTATGAAACCATAATGATCAACTGTAATCCTGAGACGGTTTCTACAGACTTTGACACGGCCGATAAATTATACTTTGAGCCTGTTTTCTGGGAACATATTTATGACATTATCCGTCATGAAAAGCCAGAAGGTGTTATTGTTCAATTAGGTGGGCAAACAGCACTTAAACTTGCAGAGAAGCTAGATCGTTACGGTATTAAAATCATGGGAACGAGTTATAAAGCACTAGATCTTGCTGAAGATCGTGGTTTATTCTCTAAGATGTTACAGAATAACGATATACCATTTCCAGAATTTGCTACTGCAACTACACCAGCAGAGGCACTTGTTGCTGCAGAGCACCTTGATTTCCCTATTCTGGTAAGACCATCTTATGTACTAGGTGGACAAGGAATGAAGATTGTTATAAACAAAGATGAGTTAGAAGAACATGTTGTGGATATTTTGAGAAAAATACCTAATAATGTATTACTTCTAGATCATTATCTAGATGGAGCTATAGAGGCTGAGGCTGACGCTATTTGTGATGGTGAGAATGTTTACATCATAGGTATAATGGAGCACATCGAGCCTTGTGGAGTTCACTCTGGAGATTCAAACGCACTATTACCACCATTCACACTGGGTGATCTAGTAATGCAACAAATTAAAGACCATACTAAAAAGATTGCACTTGAACTAGAAACAGTAGGATTGATAAATATACAGTTTGCTGTTAAAGATGATAAGGTATATATCATTGAAGCAAATCCACGTGCGAGTAGAACGGTTCCTTTTATAGCCAAAGCTTATGGAGAACCATATGTGAATTATGCGACTAAAGTTATGTTAGGTCATAATAAAGTGACAGACTTTAACTTCAATCCTAAGTTAGAAGGTTATGCCATTAAACAACCAGTGTTTTCATTTAACAAATTCCCTAACGTTGATAAACGTCTAGGACCTGAAATGAAATCTACTGGGGAAAGTATCCTTTTTATAGATAGTTTAAAAGACGATAATTTTTATGACTTGTACTCTAGAAGATCAATGTACTTGAGCAAGTAGCAGGATTTTTTCTTAAATATTTTTAAAAAACCTTGTTCGTTTGAACAAGGTTTTTTTATTTCCTTTCTTTGAGTGTTACGCTTTCGCAAAAGCGTAACATCCATTATCTTTCTACCTCACTAATTTCACTATAATGAAAAAAATCTTCTTTTCACTGTTTCTATTAACGATAACGACTTCCATTGCACAAGATGTAGACTATAAAGAACTGGACGCTTACATTTCTAAAATCGTCCAAGACTGGAATATCCCTGGTGTAAGTGTAGAGATCGGAAGAGC